>JAFYJR010000063.1 GCA_017538005.1 Clostridia bacterium
GCTCCGGTTTAGGCTCGGGCTTGGGCTCGGGCTGAGGACTAACCGGTTCAGGGTTGGCGATTACCGACTCGGGCTCCGGAAGTTCGGGTTCCGGTGTCGGAAGCTCCGGCTCCGGAAGTGTCTCAGTCTTAGTCTCCTGCTCAAGGAGTTTTGCTTCCTCAACTGCCCAGTTATCAGCGGGTTGTACCGAAAGTTCAACCTTACCGACTTCTTCGGCAGGAGTTTCAGTCTCTGTTTCGCCTATGGTAACGGCAGCAGCGCTTGTACCGAGTATTGCCTCGAGGCGTTTCGCCATCTCATCAGGTGTCTGAGGAGTCGCTTCGGGGGCAGGCTCAGGCTGTACGGGCGCAGCCGGCACCTCTGCCGGCGCGGGCTTTTTGGCCTTCGCCTGCTTTACTGCTGCTTTCTCTGCTTCTTTCCTTGCCTTATCTGCTTCCTTAGCCTGCTTTGCTGCTTCTTTTTCAGCCTGTATTCTTTCCTGCTCTGCAAGTTTGGCGGCCTTTGCTCTTTCCTGCTCGGCAAGTTTAGCTGCCTTGGCCTGTTCTTTTTCCTGTTTTCTGAGTTCCCATCTGCTTGGCTTTTTGGGCTCTTCCTTTTCAGGAACAGCGGGAGCGACAGGAGGAGTTTTACGCTCGCTGATTTTAACCTTCTGTTCGGAAGGTTTCTCAGAGCGGCCTTTCTTGGCCACGACAGGTACGGCATGCGGAGAATTTTCCGACTTCGCCGGTATGAAAATGTTTGATTCTGTATTGCGTGAAGGAATTATCGGACCGCTGCGGTCATCGTCCGGTTCAACCCAGACTATCGGTTCTTCCTTCTCGAGAGAAGGCCTTCTGGTCTTCTCCTTTTTTGCCTCTTTTTCGGCATCTCTCGCCGCAGCGGCGGCAAGTTTTTCATCTGCCTTTTTGTTCTTTGCCTGCTTCTTTTCGGCTTTCTTTGCCTGTTTCTTTTCCTTGTTGGTCAAAGTACGGCCGAGTAAATATCCAATCAAAAGCGCAAGAATAACGAGCGCGACAAAGACCAGTATTAAGATTTCATTAAGACCGAGTTCGGCGCCGTTGTTTATGAATCCCTGCAAACCTTCCATTAAATTCTCCTGTTTTACTGGATGATAATCCATAGATATAATTATTATAGTACTTTAATGTTACATTATGCAATATTGATTTTTATTACCCGTGTATTGTAAGATATTCATAGTGTGTAAAGAGGAGGTGAGACCTTGATAAAATTTGTGTCAGTTGACCGCGTGAAACCCGGTGTGACCCTTGCGAAAGACATCTACGGCGTAGACACTTTCACCGGAAAAATAGTAATGCTGAAAGTCGGTCAGAAACTGACAATGGCTCATATCACAAAGCTCATGGGTCTCGATCTCCAGGGCATCTACATAAACGAACCGCCTGTCGCTTCCGAGCTTCTGACGGGCGACACAAAAACAGAACTGTTTCATCTTATTGATGAACTCGAAGCCACCGGAACGCCCGCGTTTTTAAGTCTGTACAAAGAAAAAATCGAAGACGCGAGCAGCATACTCAACGACTTTGTCGACACGGTTTTGAGACGCGATGATCTCAGACTGAGTATGGAGAGCCTGGATTTCCACGAAAACCTGCGCTATGCCCATACCGTCTCAACCGCCGTCATCTCCATTGTCATTGCCAAAGAGCTGGGAATGAGCAAACCGGACATGCTGGACCTCACTCTCGCGGCTCTCATCCATGACATCGGCGACAAGAAACTTCCGGACGGCCTTCTTGACAAACCCGCAAGGCTTACGGAAGATGAGTATGAGATTGTAAAAACGCATACGACACACGGATATGGCATCCTGGGTCACGAGGATTTCTCGGCTATCTCAGAGCCCGTAAAAAGCGGCGTGTTGTCACACCATGAGAGGTTCGACGGCAGCGGTTATCCGAACGGTCTCGGCGGCGAGGAAATACCTCTGTTCGCAAGGATTATCGCGGTGGCGGATGTTTACTCCGCTCTGACTGCCGACAGGCCCTACCGCTCGGCATATCAGGTATCCGAAGCCATAGAATACATCATGGGCAACGCCGACAGGCAGTTTGACGCAATTGTCGTGGCGGCGTTCTTAAAGATAATCTCACCTTATCCGATAGGAAGCTGCGTCAGACTCTCCTCAGGAGAACGGGCCGTCGTCTCGAAGCAAAACCCCGAAAACCCGCTTCGCCCCGTTGTTTTCCTTATGGACGATCCGACGGCGGTCATCGATCTTTACCACGACAAATGTTTCTACAATGTAGTCGTCACAGATCTGCTTGACGAGTGAGACAGGAGGCCTTCACATGCGCATCTCAAATGAACTCTATAAGGCGTATGTCGAGGACACGACTGCTCTGATGAATGAGACAGACAGAATTTTAAAAAGACGGAACAGCATCGGCAGTCTGGATTCAGACTCTGTCGACGCGCTGTTCCGTATTTTTCATACCATAAAGGCCTCGGCGGCCGTAATCGAAGATACGAAAGCGGTGGATATCGCGTATAAAGTAGAGAACATCATGTCGTATCTTCGCAAGCACGGCGCCGACTCCCTGCCCGCCGCGAAAGTATTCTCTGTCCTCTTTGACACTGAATACTTCTTCCGCAGCAACCTTGGTTCCTTTGCGGCGGAGCACCATCTGAATGACGATTCCGAATTCAACGATACTCTTTCATCCCTTGTTGATGAGATAGACTTTTCCGAGAACTCACCGACAGAGGCGATGGTCGCCTTCGAGGAACTCCGTCCCGTGCTTGAAAATGTCGTTTCGGATATGTGCAAAGAATTCGGCAAAGAGGCGGTTTTAGAGTTTCACGGTAAAGAACTTCTTCTTGAGCGCTCGTTCTTTTCACGGCTCTCCGGCCCGCTCACGCAGATTGTGCGCAATGCCGTGGACCACGGCATTGAAACCCCCGATGAGCGTGAGCGCCTCGGCAAGCCCCGCGAGGGACATATAACCGTAAACTACGGATTGGAAAACGGCGTGCTTTTCATCACCGTCTTCAATGACGGCGAGAAGCTGCACTTAAAGCAGATTTTAAGGAAGGCCGACGAGTTGCACATTCTGAAGAAACCGCGCGACC
>JAFYJR010000064.1 GCA_017538005.1 Clostridia bacterium
CACATCTGCTTCGTTGTCATGAAGTAGCGGTCCGGATAGCCCTTGAAAGGAAGAACAGTAGTTATATTTTCATGATCCTCATACATATCGAGCTCAAAACGACACTCGGATTTCGGGCACTTGAACCACAGAGTTTTCTTTGTCTTCTCAGTGTTGAATTCAAACTCGGCCTTGCCAATCTTGTAATGGATGTTGTTCGGTACATCGCCCTTGGGCGGCAGAGGATACTTGTTTGTCTGGCCTATAAACGGATAAAGATCGTTGCAGATTATCTTGCCGTTTCTTATGTCAACCAGACACAGAGCAACATATCCGCCGAGAGAAATATTGGCGAACGACAGCTGAATCATATAGTTGCCGTCGGACAGCTGATAGAAGTCCCACTCCTTGCGGCGCATCTTGTGAAGCACTTTGTTTCTGTCATACTCAAAGACATTGTGCTTCGCGTAGCCCGGGCAGAGAAGTTCCCCCTTCGGTCCGAACATCGGAGTTGACTCCGTATATTCTTTCTGCGCACTGACGTAGTCAGCTTCCTGCCAACCTATGTAAGTCTTTTCCATGGTATTACCCCTTTCGTTATTCGCCGAGTAATTTATTTATGTTTCGTTTTTTAAGTGCAATGTAAAGTGCGGAACCCAGAATGAACATAACGCCGAGTTCGCCGAGCGCCACGAGACTGCCCTGCAGAAGGAAGTCGGAAAAATGAAACTTTCCAGCTATAAAGAATGTCTCTATCTCCCAGCCGACAATCACGCCGTTCCAGAGCGCGGGCATGAGCATCGAAAGAATCGGATAGTCCTTCACTTTGACATTTCTCAGAAGCCTTATGCAAAGAGTCGCGCCGAGAGTCGCGAGCGAGCCGAATATCATATCAAGCGGCAGGCCCTGACCTATGCTGTATATATTTGCAATAATACAGCCGACGGTCAGGCCGGGTATCGCCGCGGGCGTGAAGAGAGCGAGCACATTCAGTGCCTCGCTCACGCGAAACTGCACCGCGGCGGTAGTGCTGCCGGGCAGAATGAAGCCCTGCAGATAAGTAAGTGCCGCGTACATTGCAGCTATGATGGCGCCCTGGGTCAACTGACCTGTGGCCTTGCCCATATTGCTTTTATTCATATTCTGTTTTCCTCCTGGTTTTGTTTATAGACAGGATGGTCTTCGAACTGTCTTTATATTTCAGACTACACTATAAAGAAGATCAGTGTATGTCGGGAATGGCCAGTACTCCTTGGCCGTGACTGTCTCAAGGTTGTCAGCGTAGGTACGGAGTTCCTCCATATCCTTGAGGATGAAGTCACGATAGTAGTCGGCGCGGTCGTTTATCGTCGGTATCTCTTCGGCTTTTCTGACATCTTTTTCAAGGCGGGTTATCGCCTCGGCGAGATTGTCTGAATCCTTGGAGAGATCCGCGAGAAGATCAAGCTCAAGTTTGCACGGTATACTCTTTATCGCCTCACGCTTGGAGTTGACAGTGTCAGCAACAAGACCCATATAACTGCATACCGCGGGAGCTATGTCACGTCTCGCCATCTCGAGCATGGTGAGGGCCTCTATGTGAAGCGACTTGCAGTAGGTCTCAAGACCTATCTCATAGCGGGACTCGAGTTCCTCTCTCGTGTAAATCTTATGTTTCTCAAAGAGAGCGACATTCTTGTCGGCGAGATAAGCAGGCATTGCGTCCGCAGTAGTCTTGAGATTCAAGAGGCCTCTGCGCTTTGCCTCCTCTACCCATTTCTCTGAGTAGTTGTTGCCGTTGAAGATTATTCTGCCGTGCTCCTTGAAGACATCGGATACAAGTTCATTCGCCGCGAGTTCAATGTCCGTCGCGTTTTCGAGTCTCTCATAAAACTGCGAGAGTTCTTCGGCGACGATGGTGTTGAGCACGACATTCGGAGTGCTCAGAGATGCCGAGGAGCCGACCATGCGGAGTTCGAACTTGTTGCCTGTAAAGGCAAAAGGCGAAGTCCGGTTTCTGTCTGAGGTATCCTTGTCAAATCTCGGTATGACTTTTACACCGGATTTCATGACGATTGCCTCGTGCGCCGGCGCGACTTCATCGTGCTCTATCGCGTCAACGACCGAGCCGAGCTCGTCGCCGAGATAGAGCGAGACTATCGCCGGCGGCGCCTCATTTCCGCCGAGACGAAGGTCGTTGGCGGAGTTTGAAACGCAGGCGCGTATAAGATCCTGATACTCATCGGTGCCTTTTACCACGGCAGCGAGGAATACAAGGAACAATGTGTTCTCAGCCGGTGCCTTGCCCGGATCAAAAACATTTACACCGGTATTGGTCGTGATGGACCAGTTGTTATGCTTGCCGGAACCGTTTACACCCGCAAAAGGCTTCTCGTGTATCAGACACGCGAGATTATGCTTTATGGCCACAGTCTTCATTATCTCCATAGTGAGCTGATTCTGATCAGTGGCGGTATTACAGTCAGAGAAAATCGGAGCAAGTTCATGCTGTGAAGGAGCGACTTCATTGTGCTCCGTGTTGGCATAAATACCGAGTTTCCAGAGTTCTATGTTCAAATCGTCCATGAAGGATTTTACACGCGGTTTTATCGTACCGAAGTAATGATCCTCCATCTCCTGTCCCTTGGGCGGCTTTGCACCGAAGAGAGTGCGACCGGTAAGTTTTAAATCATCGCGTTCGTTATAGAGGTCTCGGTCGATGAGGAAATATTCCTGCTCGCCGCCGACATTGACGCTTACACTTGTCGCGCCGGTCGGATTGCCGAGCAGGTTTATCATCTTCATTGACTGTTTATTCAAAGCCTGTATGGAGCGAAGCAGCGGGGTCTTCTTGTCGAGAACCTGTCCGCCGTATGAGCAGAAGATTGACGGGATACAGAGAGTCTTGTCTTTGATAAAGGCATAGGAAGTCGGATCCCACGCGGTGTATCCGCGCGCCTCAAAAGTCGCGCGCAGACCGCCGCTCGGGAACGAGCTTGCGTCCGGCTCGGAGCGGATAAGCTCATTGCCGGAGAAATTCATTATTATTCTGCCCTCGCCTACGGGCTTGATGAAACTGTCATGCTTTTCCGCGGTGATGCCTGTCATCGGCTGGAACCAATGGGTGAAGTGTGTGGCTCCGTGTTCAACGGCCCACGACTTCATGCAGGAAGCAACATCCTGAGCCACTTCTAGTGTCAGGGGTTTATTCTCCTCAATAAGCCTGTTCAGTTCATCGTACACAGTTCTCGGAAGACGCTCGTGCATAACCTCGTCATTGAAGACGAGGCTGCCGAAAATCTCTGGAACATTAACTCTCTTGCTCATATTATCCTCCCAGCCGTCCGAACTGTTTTTCAAGATCGGTACGGCTCATTTCAATCAGAACGGGCCTGCCGTGCGGGCAGTATCTTATATCGGGATTCGAAAGAAGCTTTCCGACAAAGTCCTCAAGTTCATACTTCGTCGTCTTGTCTCCGCCCTTTATGGCCGCCCTGCAGGCCGTGTTGTGGTAAATCCAGTCGAGTTTCTCAGGCACCGGTTTCTGCGAACTCAAAAGGTATCCCGCCATCTCCTCGACGAGAGCTTTTACATCGTCGTCAATAAGCATAACCGGAACTTCCCGGACTACAACCGTGCCCGCTCCGAAGTCGCCTATGTCGAATCCCGCTTCCTTCAGCACATCGGTGTTCTGAAGTATCGCCGAGTACTCTTCCTTTGACAATGTAACCGTCGCGGGAGTGAGAAGCACCTGTGATTCGGTTTTGGCTTCCGCCTTCAG
>JAFYJR010000065.1 GCA_017538005.1 Clostridia bacterium
AGAGCGTTTCTCCGAGACTGGAGGCATTTGATTAGCTTGAGGTTTCAAGGATACTTCCTGACCGTTCCCCGGATGCCCATAAGAACGATTTCGGCCATGTGCTCTGTATCTGCGGCAGCGTGAATATGCCGGGAGCCGCGTGCCTGTGCAGCGGCGCGGCGTGCGTCGCGGGCGCGGGACTTACCACGCTTGCGATACCGCAGTCCGCTTATGCGGCTGTGGGCTGCAGAATGCGTGAGGTAATGCTCGTCCCGCTGCCCGACATTGACGGCAAGCTGGCCGCGACAGTTGAGTGCATTTCAATGCTCTCAACATACATTCAGAAAGCCTCGGTCATCGTTATGGGACCGGGACTCGGACAGTCCGATGATGTCACTGAACTTGTATCGACCGTCCTGCGCTCTGCAAAATGTCCGGTGGTGCTTGACGCGGATGCTTTAAACGCGATTGCCGCTGATCTGTCAGTCCTTTCGGGACTTTCCGTACCTGTAGTAATTACACCGCATCCCGGAGAGATGGCCAGACTTACCGGTCTCACTGTCTCCGAGATAGAGGAGAGCAGGGAAGGCATTGCCGAGGAGTTTGCGAAGAGACACAATGTGACGGTACTCTTAAAGGGCGCGGCGACGGTGGTCGCGTCGCCCGAGACGACGGCCGTGTACATTAACACGACCGGCAACGCCGGCCTGGCGAAAGGCGGCAGCGGAGATGTGCTCGCCGGTATAATCGGCTCGCTCATAGCGCAGGGCCTTTCCGCCTACGAGGCCGCCTGCTGCGGCGCTTTCCTGCACGGCCGCGCGGCTGAACTTATGGTGCCTGATACAGGCCTTGCGGGTATGCTGGCCTCGGATCTGTTTGAGGGAATCAGGCGCGCTTATGCCGAGATGGGGAAGTAGTACAACTTAAATTGCAAAGACTGTAAAGTGTAAAAGCTTTACAGTCTTTCTTTTTGCGTTATTTTCAATGGTATACTTGCATATTGCGTGCGCGTTTGTTATAATACTACGGATTATAATCTGTTATTATGGGTAATTATGTTTAATTATCTCTTTTTAGGGGAAAGATGATGGGTAAACTTATTGTCATTGAAGGCCTTGACGGCTCCGGAAAATCCACACAGATAAAACTGGTCCGTGAATTTTTCGAGGCGAGAGGCGAAGAGGTTCATCAGATAAAGCTGCCGGACTACGAGTCCGATTCATCCGCGCTGGTCCGCATGTACCTGGGCGGTGAGTTCGGCACATCACCGACAGATGTCAACGCCTATGCCGCTTCCTCTTTCTACGCCGTGGACCGATATGCCAATTTCGTCACCAAGTGGAAAGACGACTATGAGGCGGGCAAGATAATTCTCGCTGACAGATATGCGACTTCAAATGCTGCCCATCAGATGACAAAACTCGACAGGGATTCCTGGGACGATTACCTCGCGTGGCTTGAGGATTTTGAATACTGTAAGATTGGCATCCCGAAACCGTCTTTGGTAGTGTACCTCGATATGCCCGTTGAGATTTCCCAGAAACTCATGACCTCCCGCTACAAGGGCGATGAGGCGAAGAAGGATGTCCATGAGGCAAATGTCGCCTATCTTCTCGCCTGCAGGGAAGCGGGTATGTATGCCGCCGAAAAGCTCGGCTGGAGTATTGTTAAGTGTTATGAGGGCGACGAGCCCAGACCCATAGCGGACATAGCGAAAGACATTGAGAGGTACTTATGCAGTATGTAGTCGAATTCGCCAACGCGGGTGACTTTGATCACCTTAAATCCATCTGGCGAATGACATTTGCCGATTCCGATGAACTCATAGAAACTTTCATGAGAACGATGTACAGGGACGGCTATGCAATAGTTTCCCGCGATGAGGGCATTGCGGTTTCCGCCGCGTACCTGCTCCCGTGCCAGCTTGTCGTAAACGGCAGGCTGTACAGTGCGTATTATCTCTATGCCGCTGCCACGCATCCGAGCCATCGGAACAAGGGCCACATGAGCGGCATTCTGAAAAAGGCCGAAGAGGTTGCCCTGGAGCGCGGTATTGATTTCATTGTCCTGGCGCCACAGGAAGAATGCCTCTTCAACTACTACGGCAAGTTCGGTTACCAGACCGCTTTCTACAAAAAGATGGTTCACTTCACCCGCGAGCAGCTTAAGGGCAAGGCGGTTGAACCCGATCTCTCCGGCGCGTACTCGCTTGATGTTTTGCAGATCCGTCAGGAATGTCTCGGATTCGGAGACTATCTCAACTGGGGAAATGACGGTATCCAGTTCGCAATGTATTCCCACAATGCCGGTTCGGGTTCCGTGGCATTCACCAGCGACGGCTACGCGATGTACTACATGGGCAAAAATGTCGTCTATGTCAAAGAGATGTGCGCTCTGTCCGATCCGGGCGAACTGTACACCATGCTTCTGCTGGAAGAGGAGGCGGAGAGGTTTACATTGAACCTTCCCGTAAACTCAAATATACATTCACCGGACGAAAGAATCGTCAGGGTGGGCATGTGTCTCGCCCTGAATGAGAATGCGCAGATAGGAATGTCGGAAATGAGAAACGCGTACATTGGAATGACGCTTGATTAAAGGAGACGCTTATGGTTTATCTTTTTCTCGCAAACGGATTTGAAGAGACTGAGGCAATTGCTCCCGTTGATGTTTTGAGACGATCGGGAGTTGAGGTCCGCACCGTCGCGGTGGAGGACTCCACAGACCTTGTGATTGCCGGAGCTCACGGTATTACCGTGAAGGCAGACATTACACTCTCGGAGATAGACTATTCCGATATAGACGCCATAGTTCTGCCGGGAGGAATGCCGGGCACAAAGAACCTTGACGCCAACGCTGATGTCCGTCAGGCTATCAAGTATTGCTACGACAACGATAAACTCATCTGCGCAATATGCGCGGCACCTTCAATACTCGGGCATATGGGCCTTCTGGCCGGCAGGAAAGCCACCTGCTTCCCGGGATTTGAGCGCGAGCTTCACAGCTCCGTGTTCACGGGTGCCTCCGTCACTGTTGACGGAAATATAATAACCGCGGACGGCCCGGGAAGCGCTTTAAGCTTTGCCGAAGCCATTGCCGCGAAGTTCGTCGGCGAAGCTGCCGCGCGCAGGGTAACCGACTCAATGCAGTGCAGATTCTGATTTCGGAGGAAATTTAAGAAATGGCATTTGATGCAGACAAAGAACTCGAAGCGTTGATGGCGAATGTCAACGCCGAGGACAAGAAGTCGGAACAGCAGGTTCATTTCGTAAATGACGAAGTTGTTTCCGACACGAAAAAGGATGATACGGAGTACTACAGCGGTGAGGTTTACTTTGCCGCCAGAAAGCCTGCGCATACGGTCACTCCCACGCAGCCTCAGCGCCCCGCGCGTCCCGCACAAAACAGAAGAGAACAGATTCATACCGGCGCTCCCGTCATGCCCACGCGCAGACCGCAGCGGACCGGTAAAAGGTATTCTTCAAAAACGAGAAGAACCGCGCGAGGCGGAGCGGCCGCGGCTGAAGATTTCACAATAGGCGAATTCATAAAACAGAACGGAACAAAAGGTGCCATCATCTATGTTGCCGTTCTTGTCGCCATCTCCGCAATTATGTCTGTATTCCTCATGTCATTCGTCAACGATATATTCGGATTCAACCGCAGCGATAAAGTTATAACTGTCAAAGTATCCGAGAACATGTCCACCGGCAAACTCATCAACCAGTTCAAGAAGCAGGGCCTTATCAAACGCAAGGGCCTCTGTAAGATGTTCATGGTTGTCGCAGGCGGCATGCACAAGTCCACCGACTTTGAAACGTACTTAAGCGGTGTTTACGATCTCAAGCCTTCAATGGGTCTTGAAAAAATGCTTCTCTCCTGTCAGGAAGAGCAGAAGAGTGAGACAGTAACGGTAACCATCCCCGAAGGTTTCAACATAGAGCAGATTGCGCTCAAACTCGAAAAGGCGGAAGTCTGTACCGCCGCCGATTTCTACAGCAACCTTGAAAGCGCGACTTTCGAGTACGACTTCTTAAAGGGCATCGAAAACAAGTCCTCACGCTACAATTATCTCGAGGGTTATCTGTATCCGGATACTTATGAGTTCTATGTCGGACAGAGCGCGAGCTCGGTCATCCGCAAACTCCTTGAAAACACAGATAAGAAGTGGACCGCGGAGTATGAAAAGCAGGCCAAGGCCATGGGCATGTCCATGGACGAAGTCATAACGATGGCCTCGATTATCCAGAAGGAGGCGGGTGACGCCGAACAGATGCCGATTATCGCGTCTGTATTCTACAACCGTCTGAAGTCTTCTTCTTTCCGCTGTCTCCAGTCGGATGCCACGACGGTTTATGTTGCGAAATTCATCAAGCCGAATGTCTCTGTCGGCGAGGCTGATACCTTTGCCCAGAAGTACGATACATACAAGTGTATAGGCCTTCCGGCCGGACCGATCTGCTGTCCGGGCGATGATGCCATAAATGCGGTGCTGTGGCCTGCCGAGACTGACTACTATTTCTTCGGACATGACTCCTCAGGAAATATGTACGCGGCCAAGACAGAGGCTGAGCGAAACGCCATGATGTACAAGGCCGTTGTCGGCACGGATGAAGACGATGGTTAAGAGAAGACCTGAACTGCTCGCGCCCGCGGGCGACGCCGAGAGGCTGGAAGCGGCGCTGTTTTACGGCGCTGATGCCGTCTATCTCGGCGGCAAGCTTTTCAATATGCGGGCGGCGACGGAAAGTTTTGACGATGAAGCGCTGAAGAGCGCTGTGAATAAATGTCACGAAAAAGGCGTTGATGTCCACCTTGTCGCCAACACTCTTCCCAGAAATGACGAGGTGGAAAAACTTCCCGCGTTTTTTGAGAACGCGGCGGAGGCGGGTGTTGACGCTTTCATTATAGCGGACATAGGTGTCATGCGCGCGGCGCAGAAATACGCGCCGGGCATCGACATTCATATGTCCACGCAGACAGGTGTCGTAAACTACGACACTGCCTCCGCGCTTTACGACCTCGGCGCGAAGCGCATAGTCATGGCGCGCGAGGTCTCACTTAAAGATATTGCAGAGATAAGACGCAGGACGCCGAAGGAACTTGAGATAGAATGCTTCGTTCACGGCGCCATGTGCATGTCTTTTTCGGGACGCTGTATGCTCTCGAACTACCTTACGGGCCGTGATGCCAACCGCGGTGACTGCGCCCAGCCCTGCCGCTGGAAATATCATCTGGTTGAGGAAAAACGCCCCGGTCAGTATTTTGAGATAACCGACTCGGAAGACGGCACATACATCCTGAATTCTCAGGATATGTGCATGATAGAACACATAGGTGAACTGGTCGACGCGGGCGTCGACAGTTTCAAGATAGAGGGCCGCGCGAAGTCGGCCTACTACGCCGCCGCGGTAACAAATGCCTATCGCGCGGCAATAGACGAGTATCTTAAAAATCCGTCAACGGATTTCAGACCCTCGCAGTGGATAATTGACGAGATGAAGAAGATAAGCTACAGGGATTACTGTACCGGCTTCTACTTCAATAACCCGAGCGACAATGCTCATGTCTATTACGACGGTATTTACATCCGCGAATGGGATATAGTCGCGAATGTTCTGGGATCCGACGGCGAATACATTGACGTCATCCAGCGAAACCGATTCTTCAAAGGCGACGAACTTGAAGTTCTTATGCCGCAGACTGAACCGTTTTCGATAAAAGTTGATTTCATGACAAACGAGAGCGGCGAGGAGATTGATGTCGCGCCCAATCCTATGGCAAAGATCAGAATAAAATGCGACAGAGAGATCCCCGGGGGCTCAATACTCAGAAAAATCAGGGAAGATTAAATGGGGAACATAAGAGAAGAAACTTTAAAAATCGAGGCGCTTACTCTTTCGCCTTACGCGCAGCATTGCGCTGAGACAAAGGGACGCTTTGAACCCGAGGAAGAGGATCCTATCCGCACCGCCTATCAGCGTGACCGCGACAGGATCATTC
>JAFYJR010000066.1 GCA_017538005.1 Clostridia bacterium
CAAAAAAGACGCGATACTTGTTGAGTATCTCGCTCAAACAAAATGAAACCCCGCTCTTTTGAGCGGGGTTCTTTTTTATGTCAGGCTTTTTTGCGCCTAGTGAAGATGAGCCATGAGATGAAGAAACCTAAGAGTCCCGTGAGGATACCGCAGAGCATACCGGCGATTACATCGCTCGGGTAGTGTACGCAGCGGATGATTCTCGAGAGGCCGACGATGATCGGAATCAGCATTAAGAACCAGGCCCATTTGTGTCCGTCGGAGCGGAGTGTCGCGGTCAGGGCGGTGAACATCTCGAAGTTTGTCGAGGTGTGGCCCGACGGGAACGAAGCGTCACTCTCAAGGTGAGCACCGGCGTTAGTCCAGTAGGTGTTGTAAACATCCCAGAAGGGTGTGTCCTTAAGGGTGATGTAAGGTCTCACTCTTTCAATGGCCGGTTTCAGTCCGTAATTTACGAGCAATGTTCCGGCGGCAAAGGCGATGAACAGCGCGACGCCGTATTTTCTTGTCTTTTTCGGAATAATCAGAATGAGGGATAAAACGCCGTAGATGATGTAGGCGCGCATATTGCCCATCTGCTGGCAGACATCCGCAATTCCTATCGTTACGGGATTCTGAAACTGGCAGATGAAGTTGTAGAGGGCTACATCGAAGCCGTAAAACAGGCTGTCCAAAGTTGCTCCCATAGAGTCAACCTCCTTTTTTCTTTCAAATGTAATTATACAGTTATTGAAGGCTTTTTGCAATTAGTGTATAATTGACTATGTATTTTATTCGGGAGGTAAGATTATGGCTTACAAAAACAAGTATCCTTACATCTTCGTACACGGCATGATGGGCTGGGGCGAAGAGAACAAACTCTACAAAATGCCCTACTGGGGTATGGTCTGCGGCAACCAGATGAAACAGCTTCGCGCAGAGGGTATCGAGGCATACGCGCCTCAGGTTTCACCTGTCGGCTCAGCATGGGACCGCGCATGCGAACTCTACGCTCAGCTCACCGGCACACGCGTTGACTACGGTGTCGCTCACTCGAAGGAGAAGGGTCATGACCGCTTCGGTATGACTTTCGCGAAGCCCCTTGTTCCCGGTTGGGGTTCAGAGAAGAAGATTCATCTCCTCGGTCACTCTTTCGGCGGCGCCACAATGCGCGTACTCGTTGAACTTCTCACAAACGGCTGTGAGGCAGAGCGTCAGGCTACTCCGGCCGACGAACTTTCACCGCTCTTCGAGGGCGGCCACGGCGACTGGGTAAAATCACTCACCGCCATTTCCGCACCGCATGACGGCACAAGCTTCACACACGCGTTCCCGAAGCTTATGGTTGGCGTAAAGTACGGCGTACTCGCTCTCGCTTCCGTACTTGGAAACATGGGCTCGGGCCGTATCTACGACTTCAAAATGTGCCAGTGGGGTCTTGTCGGAGAGCTCAATGCTCCCAGAGACCACAAGAATATCTTAAACTTCAAGAAGATCGCAAAGGTCGCAAAGTCAGGGGACAATGTATTTGACAATCTCCGAATCGACAACGCGATGTACATAAACAGACATATCCACACTTCAATGGATGTCTACTACTTCTCGGTATCCGGTAACGGAACAAAACCCGTAGGCGACGGCACCTATGTCCGCGCCCCGATTATGATTTTCGCTTTCATACCGTTCGCGAAAGTCATGGGCCGTTTCCCGATAGGCCAGAACATAAACGGCGCGGAGATCACCGAGGACTGGAGAAAGAACGACGGTCTCGTATCTCTTGAGTCCGGCCGTTATCCTCACCTTGAGCCGCACTGCATGTTCGAGGAAGTAAAGGACAAGAAGATTGAAAAGGGTATCTGGCATGTCCTTCCCGACGCCATAGGCGACCACGGTACCGTTATCGGCGGATCGATTTCATTCATCGGCCCCGGCAAGGCAGACAATTATCGCAACACATACAAGTACTGGATAAACTTCCTTGAGAACCTTCCAGACTGAGACCGGAGGAAAAGATGGCAACATCTGTTGTTTCTGAGGTCGAATTGCAGAGGCAATTCGACCTTTGTCTAAAAGTTAAGATGTTGCTCGCAGAGCGCTTTCCGGAGCGCTCTCCTTTGGCTTTTACGCATACCTACGGATGCCAGGGTAATGTGGCGGAAGGCGAGAGGATAGACGGAATGCTGGCGCAGATGGGTTATGAGTTTACCGATGACCCGTCGAAGGCGGACTTCATTCTGTTTAACACCTGCGCAGTCAGGGAGCACGCGGAGGAGAGGGTGTTCAGCAACCTCGGAAGACTTAAGGTCTTCAAGGAAACTAATCCGAACCTGATAATCTCCGTATGCGGCTGCATGGTTCAGCAGGAGCACATAAAGAAGAAACTCAAAAGCAGTTTCCCCTATGTGGATCTGGTCTTTGGTACTCACGCCATACACACTTTCCCGGAGTCTCTCTACAACTGCCTGTTGAAGCAGGAGAGAGTCTTCTCCGTTCCGGACTCGGACGGCGTCATCTTTGAGGGCGTGCCTTCAAAGCACACCAACAGTCTTAAGGCGTTTTTGCCAATCTCATACGGCTGCAACAACTTCTGTACCTATTGTGTCGTGCCGCTGGTAAAGGGACGCGAGCGAAGCAGAAAGTACGAGGACATCGTCGCGGACGCGAAACAGCTTGTGGCCGAAGGGTACAAGGAGATTATGCTCATAGGACAGAATGTCAACTCGTACGGAAACGACTTCGGCGAGCAGAATCTTTTTGCGAAACTGCTTCGCGAGATTGACTCGATACCCGGAGACTTCATCATCCGGTTTATGACATCTCATCCGAAGGATTGCTCTTTTGAGCTTATCGACACAATGGCTTCCTGCAGCAAGGTCGAGCACCATATTCATCTTCCGTTCCAGTCAGGCAATGACAGAATACTTAAAGAAATGAACCGTCATTACGACAG
>JAFYJR010000067.1 GCA_017538005.1 Clostridia bacterium
ACTCTGCGGCCTGAGGCGACCTGAGAGTTGGCGCCGACGATTATGTTGTACATGCTGCCCTTGTCTATCAGGGAAGTGAAGGCGGCGTCATAGACGGACTTGTCGCGGAAGGCAAATTCGACACTGGTGTAGCCGGCGTTTAAGGCGGCGACTATGGCGTTCTTCATCGCGTGTTCGGCATAGCCGTCGTAATTGGAGATGAAGGTGTTGGTGTATCTGAAATATCCGAAGCTGTCGGCTACACATCCGGCCCAGAGTTTGTTGTCCTCTGCGGTGTGATTCTTCGAGATGTCCTTCGTGGACATATTGAAGTAGACATGGCTTACTGAATTGTCAGGGACATCGATGACTTTGTCTATTGAGTAGTCGTCCCAGGTTATGTCCAGGTTATACAGGTTGCCGTCCACCTGTACTATGTTCCACATGTGACCGGAGGTCTCGGAGGGCGTGCCGGTGGCGCCGCCGACTGCGAGATAGTTGTAGATGCCGGTTTCGCGGAGCAGGTACTGCATGGTGCGAGAGTAGCCCTCGCAGTTGGCTCTGCCTTTGACGAGCACGCCGTACATGGTATAAACATCGGTGTCGGCGCCTTCATCGTACTCGCAGTTCTGCACGATGTAGTCGTGCAGGTAAAGTTCCTTTGCATATTCCGTCGTCGCGTTCGACGGAATACCTGCGAGTACCCTCTGCACCGCGGCAGAGACTTCT
The DNA here is from genome assembly GCA_017538005.1 of Clostridia bacterium. Lineage (GTDB taxonomy): Bacteria > Bacillota > Clostridia > Oscillospirales > Acutalibacteraceae > UBA1227. The sequence goes on from JAFYJR010000067.1 coordinate 709, forward strand.
GCCCACGCCCTGTTGTACTCATCCCTGTCCATAAGGTACTGCGGGATAAAATAGTTTATGCTTCCGATCTTCGTCATCGAGCATCTGTTGCCGAGGAAGAAGAACTCAGGGTTGTCATATGAGAGAGCGGTATAGACATTCTCAAGTTCCTTGTCGGAGAGTCTGGGCACGACTATCTGTTTCGGGAACTCTTTATCGGTGTCGGAAACGAAGGCCGCGTAGACGGTCTTGTAGGCATCCTTCTCGTTATCGGTGAGCTGATTATAATAATACCTATATAATGAGTCCGTATACTCAGTGGGCACCTTGTAGCCCTTGAGCTTTGATGACTTGTCCGCGACGAACGAGTCAACGGGAAGGAACATAATGCAGATAAAGGCCGCGAAAAGCGCGACCGCGAGAAATACTGCAAGACCCTTTAACGCTCTCATTCGTCATTCTCCAGATTAAGAACACTGATTTTAAGTTTCTTCTGCACGGAAGCCTCAAACACGGACTGATACTTGTTGAAGTCCGTAATGTTTATGTTGGTTGTGCAGGTATTGTAAAGCTGCGAGAAAATCTCATCGCCGTTTTCAACGGTTTCCTTGGTCAGGCGCTGGCGGATATAGTCGGCAATGAGTTTTGCCTGTTCCTCACGCTCATGCGCGGAACCGCCGAGGCCGGTGAATCTTACATAGTTGAAGAACAGGTCACCGTAAAGTGTGCGCTTGCCTGCGGGCAGGCTGAGCGTAAAGTCCTTTCCGGTATAGTCTATCCTGTTCTTCAGGTTGACGGTGTAACCGCCGAGGACCTGCATAAAGCCCTTGAAATCATCACGGGTTATGAGCACATAGCGGTCAAGCTTTATGCCGTACTTCGTCTCGGCCTTCTCTAGTATATCGAGAGGTCTGTCCGGATCCGCGTCTTCGGGAGTCGCGACGCAGGACACCGTGTACGCCTTGTTCTGCGTATCTATGCCGAAGACGCAGAGGTAGAGCACCTCGCCGTCTGACGAGACGGGGATGAACAGGATGTTGACCTTGTCCTTGCGGCTGCCGTCGTCTATGACGGCAAGCTTTCCGTCGCCGTCCTTGCCGGCATCATTCTTGGCCTTTTCCTTGAAATATGTCGCAGCAGATGCCGAAGCGACAATTATAAGCAAAATGAGGAATACGCCTATGAAACGGCGCTCTCTTTTCTTTGTCGCCGCGTCCTTTGTTTTCTTCGTAAGTCTTATCTTTTTACGCTTGTATCCTGCCACTCCGGTCACCTCCTTTTCAAGCTGTTTAACAGATTTAATATACTAAAAAATATCTTGACGGTCAACTGAAAGTATGCTATATTTATCAAGCGCTTTTTAAGTGCTGGTGTAGCTCAGTTGGTAGAGCAGCTGATTTGTAATCAGCAGGTCAGGGGTTCGAGTCCGTTCACCAGCTCCAGAAGGCGGGAGAGTTCCCGAGCGGCCAAAGGGGGCAGACTGTAAATCTGTTGTCTACGACTTCGGTGGTTCGAATCCACCCTCTCCCACCAGAAAAAGGACAGCCGAAAGGCTGTCCTTTTTTTGTTTTCAAAGAAGAGTGTCTTATCCCCCTGAGGGGCATAGGGGAATTTGATTGACAAGGCATCTTTAAACGTGTTATTATTAAAGGTGGCAATATAAATTGTATGTAAATAAAGTAATATTTTAATGGGAGGAAAACATATGGCAAAAGGACATGCGGTTGAAAGATACCCGCTTGTAACACCGCCTCACATGGGTGAAACGGATTACAGTAAAAAAATACTGAAGCTCGGCAAGAAGATCACCGATGTTGCCGCGCACAAGATCAAGATAACGGTTGACGATCCCGAGTACTGGGGTCTCGCTGAGATCGTTACAGAAGAAATGGCTGACATAGCCCTCAAGATGAAGGTCCGTCATCACTATACCTTCGATCAGCTGGTCGCTATGTGCAAGCCCGACGACAAGGAGAAGTTCCAGAAGACTCTGGACGAGATGGCCTACATCGGTCTCCTCGAGTACGACTACGGTTATCACTATGACCACAACGGAAGAACGGCTCCCCCGTCTGAGAGACGCTACCTTCTTCCCCTCTTCGTTCCGGGTTCAGCCGAGCTCTTCAATATGGAAGAGACTCCCGACGGAAGCAACCCCCGTCTTGAGAATCACCCCGCTATAGCGTCATTCTTCGAGAGAATGACTTACATCCCGCTTGAGGGCATCACACAGATGATCCCCGAAGGCGGCTCAGGTGTCGGCATGCACGTCATCCCGGTTGAAAAGGCAATCGAGATGGAAAACGAAGCCATCGACATAGAGAAGATTTCCTACTGGCTCAAGAAGTATGAGGGACACATAGGCGCGGGCCGCTGCTCATGCCGTGCGTCACGCGCCGTTATCGGCGAAGGCTGCGCCGACGACGACTGGGGCTGGTGCATAGGTCTCGGCGACTTCGCCGACTACTGTCGTGAGACAGGCAAAGGCCACGACATCACCTATGAAGAGGCAATGAACATCATAAAGAAAGCTGAAGAGAACGGCTTTGTTCATCAGATCACAAACATCGACGGCGAGAACAAGATCTTCGGTCTCTGCAACTGCAACCCGCAGATCTGTAACGCTCTCCGTACATCCCAGCTCTTCAACACACCGAACCTTTCCCGCTCCGCTTACACAGCCGAGGTTACTCCCGAGGACTGCGTAGCTTGCGGCAAGTGCGTAGAGTACTGCCCCGCGGGCGCAGTAAGACTCGGCCAGAAGCTCTGCACAAAGGTCGGCCCCGTTGTTTATCCTCACCATGAACTCCCCGATTACAAGAAATGGGGCAGAGATAAATACGATGTTGACTATCGTGACAAGAACAGAATCAACTGCTATGACACAGGTACGGCTCCCTGTAAGACAGCCTGCCCTGCTCACATAGCTGTTCAGGGTTACCTTAAGAAGGCTGCCAAGGGCGAGTATCAGGAAGCCCTTGCCCTTATCAAAAAAGACAACCCGTTCCCCGCAATCTGCGGCCATGTCTGCAACAAGCGTTGCGAGGACGCCTGCACGAGAGGCACTATCGACCGCGCCGTATCAATTGACGCAGTCAAGAAGTTCATCGCCGAGCAGGACCTCAAGGCAGAGACAAGGTACATCCCTCCTGTAGTTGTTCCGTCAACACGCTATGACCACTGGGATGACAAGATTGCCATCATCGGCGCGGGCCCCGCAGGCCTCTCATGCGCCTACTATCTCGCAACGCGCGGCTACAAGCCCACGGTCTTCGAGCGCAGCGAGAAGCCGGGCGGTATGATGAGATACGGTATCCCTTCATACAAACTTGAGAAAGATGTCATCGACGCTGAAATAGACGTAATCCGTGAACTCGGCGTTGAGATTAAATGCGGCGTTGATGTCGGCAAGGACATCACACTGAACGACCTCCGTAAGGAAGGCTACAAGGCATTCTACATTGCCATAGGTTGTCAGGGCGGCCGCCTCGCAGGCGTACCCGGCGAAGACGCTGAAGGCATAGACATCGCCGTATCATTCCTGCACAAGGCCACAGAGAACCAGGATCAGAAGATGCCCGGCAATGTAGTAGTCATCGGCGGCGGTAACGTTGCCATCGACTGCGCGAGAACAGCTCACCGTTTCGGCGCTGACAAGGTTTCAATGTTCAGCCTTGAGTCACGCGAAGAGATGCCCGCGGCAAACGACGAAGTTGCCGAGGCTCTCGAAGAGAACGTTGACATTCAGAACGGCTGGGGACCCAAGGAAGTTCTCAAGGACGAGAACGGCAAGGTCAAGGCTGTTGTATTCAAGAAGTGCGTATCCGTCTTCGACGAAGAGCACAAGTTTGCTCCGAAGTATGACGAGAACGACACCATCACAGTTGAGGCTGACCACATTGTTTATGCTATCGGTCAGGCTATTGACTGGGGCGAACTCCTCAAGGACGAGAAGGTAGAGTTCTGGCACGGCAACTATCCTGTAGCCGACAAGCTCACATACCAGACATCCCAGGAAGACATCTTCGTAGGCGGCGACGTCTACACAGGACCAAAGTTCGTCATCGACGCCATCGAGCAGGGCAAGTGCGCTGCCGAGTCTCTCCACCGCTATGCGAAGAAAGAGATGTACCACGCTTCTATGACAATAGGCAGAAACCGCCGCGACTTCATCGAACTCGACAAGGACAACATCGTTGTTGAAGAGTATGATAAAGCGGACCGTCAGGAAGCCGGCATGGACTCCTCCATCGACCACACAATGTCCTTCAGAGATGCCCACAAGACACTCACCGAAGAGCAGGTTAAGATCGAGACAGCCCGCTGCCTCGGCTGCGGCGCCTCAGTTGTTGACCCGAACAAGTGCATAGGCTGCGGTGTCTGCACAACGAAGTGCGAATTCGACGCTATCCACTTAAAGAGGGATCATCCGAACGCCTCCAAGATGGTAACCGCGGACGACAAGTTCAAGTACATCCTTCCGAACGCTGCGAAGAGAGCGCTCAAGATTGCCGTTCACTACCAGCCGAAGGAACAGAAAGAGTACGAGAAGAAGTACAAAGAATTCCGCAAGGCCATCGGTAAGGACGTATAAAAAACAAAAAAGAGACCGGACACTGTCCGGTCTCATTTTTTATACCTTCGGGTCTCTCTTTCTTCGGTCGTAAACCTTGCCGAGCAGCGGCTCAAGTTTAGCGAAGAGTTTCATATCCAGGTTGAACATGTAAATGAGGAAAGTCAGAAGGAAGAGAGCAAGAAGTACTATTAAAACTATGAGAAGTATTTTAAGAAATATCATAAGTCCTCCTTATTTTGCCATACCTTTCTGACGCGCGTACTCGGCGGCGCCGAGTGCGCCCATAAGCTGAGGGTCAGTCTTAAGCTCAACAACCTTGAGCTTAAGCACGTGCTCTATGGCGGCCTTGAGGCCGTCATTCTTTGCGCAGCCGCCTGTCAGGGTGATGCTGTCGGTCGCGCCTGCTTTCTTCGCCATGACGAAGCAGCGCTTTGCGACAGCCATCTGGATGCCGGCTGCGATCTCGTCCATGGGTTTGCCTTCACCGACAAGTGTGATGACTTCGGACTCAGCGAATACGGTGCACTGAGCGGTGATCGGGATGACGTTCTTTGCCGTAAGGGAAAGTTTCGAGAACTCGGGAAGAGTCATCTCGAAGGAACGCGCCATTGCCTCGTAGAAGCGGCCCGTACCGGCTGCGCACTTGTCGTTCATCGCGAAGTTCTTGACTGTACCGTCCGTGTCAACAGAGATACCCTTGACATCCTGGCCGCCTATATCGATGATGGCCTTTACATCGGGATTTGTGATATGCACGCCCATAGCGTGGCAGGAAATTTCAGAGATATTTTCATCAGCGAAAGGCACCTTGTTACGGCCGTAACCGGTACCGATGAGGTACGCGAGATCCTTGGAAGAACCCAGGTCTGCGACCTTGGCGCAGACCTCGTCCATGGCAAGGATCGCGCTCTGCTCGGAATTGATTTTGCTCTTGATTGTTGTGTCGGCAACTATCTTGCCGGTCTCGTCAAGTATGACTGCTTTGGTGTAGGTTGAACCTACATCGCAGCCGCCGTAATATTTCATAATATATATCCCCTTTCAATTATCACCATGCATGTTCATCATCAAGATTCTCGAGTGACGGATCTATGGGTTCCTCCTGAAGAACAGAACGCATATATCTGTTTACATCGTCACGGATTGCCTGACGACCGATAACGCGGGGATCCATAAGGTCGTGGTTAACCCAGACGAGCTTGATGCCGAGCTCTCTCGCGCGCTCCTCAAAGAGACCGTGCATACCGTCGAGAGCCTTGCAGCTGATGTGCTCCCAGAGGATGACCATGTCCGCGTCAAACTCCTTGCAGAAGCGCCACAGGTCGTCGAGGAGAACCTCGTAGCCGCCGTGTGTGCGGTTTCTCATGATCATTTCCTGATAAAGTTTCGCAATATCGTATATAGCCTGCTCAGGATCGTCCTCGGAAACTTTGTCGAAGTAAACAAGGCTGAGCATGTCAACAAGAGGAAGGATGCCCCAGCAGTTCTGAAGCCAGGGAAGGAAATCTGTGTAGTACTGAGCCTGAACACCCCAGATGATGGCACGGTGTCTGTACTCGGGGACAAGCATTTCCTTACGTGCGTAGGACTCTTCGGCGAGTTTGGAAATCTTTCTGTCCGCCTCAACGAAGTCCTGTACACGGCCCGCTATGGCCATGTATGTGGTCTCGGAATAAAGAGCGAGGTTCGCGCCGATAACCTGAGGATAGTCCGTCTTGGACATCTCCATCCAGCTCACGCGGTGCTGAGTTTCCTCGTTGAATCTCTTCATGCACTCGAAGTAGTTGTTCCAGTCCCACTTCGCGCCGGTGCTGTCCTCAATAAACTTGATGGCGTTGCGGATCTCCTGAGCCGCATACTCCTGTACGCCCTCTTCAAGGTGACGCAGCGGCGCCGCGATCTGGAACACGGGAATGCCCTCTGCCTCATACCGGCGGGCCATGATTCCGTTACCCATAAGAGAGCCGTCGCAGGTGGTGTTGCACTGGATTACACATCCGCCGAACACCGGTATGTCATCGTCTATGACGACGCCCGCTTCCGCGGCAGGCATAGGGCATACATCGCCCGGAACACCCATCTCCTGGATGACATCCAGATAGTGTGTAACCGCATCGCCGTGAAGGAGTACCGCTACATAGACCGCGGCAGTCTCCCAGCTGATACCCTTCAATGTGGGGAAGCCGCCCATGATGGTGAACATCTCGTTCTCATCAAGTACGACGATTTTCTTTGAAAGTTCAGTGTCGTTACCGCAGGCTCTGTCCGCGCGGAAAGCGGTGTCGAGAAGTTTCGCGACATCTTCCGCGACGAGGTCGTATTCCTCGTGAGCAATACGAAGATGATTACCACGAAGACCTACGGTGTGTTTGTCTATCATTGCCGGTACCGCTACATAGTTGAGCATCCAGCGATACCTTAAAAAGCCTTTGACATTATGAGGATGCATGAGGAAAGCGGTGAGCATCTTCATAATCTTGAGCCAGCGCCAGTAATCATAGAGCGTGTCGCGAAGGCCGCGCCACTCCCTGCGTTTTCTGACCTTGCCGCCTGAGTAGAGGTTTCCGAGTTTAACGCTTCCTACAGCTTTTCCCATTACTCTTTACCTCCCTGCAGTTTCTTTATTTCGACACTCTCAACGAACGCCTGTACACGGGTACGAAGCTGTCCGGAAGTACCGATGGCATACGGCCTGTCTATGGTAAGTACGGGATATCCGTACTTCTCACGCATATCGAAAGCGCCTGTAACATGTTCATAAGCCCAGGGGTCGCAGAACTTCATCTGCTCATAGATGACGCCGTCGGCTTTGTACTCCTTGACAAGATTTGCGACATACGCCTTTCTGCCGTTGACTTTTTCAAGGTTCATATGGCGCGGACACTGGTTGTCCATGAGATACTGTCTGCAGATCTGTGTCAGAACATCTTCCGAGTCATTCAGAACAATCTCCTGTCTGCCCGGCAGCGAACCGAAGCAGAACCTGTCCGCGACAACCAAGGCGCCGGAGTCCTCGATGAGCTTGATCATATCAACATCATCGATCTCAGAACCGGCGACAACAACCCTTGCCCTGTACTTAGGTGAAGGATCAGGCTCCCTTGTCTTCAGCTCTTCAAGAGTCTCTTCAAGCAAAGGAATAAGCATATCCTTCGGGGCAATGTAGGTCGCCATACAGATGATATGGAACTCATAACCCGTAATACGAGGATTATCCTCTTTCCTGAAGTTACCAATCTCAGTGATAAGTCTGCACAGCTTGTTGTGGCGAGCAACAGCATCACGAAGTGCAGAATCAGAAACATCCGCGCCGAAGTTCTCAGACAAGGCGCCTAAAATCTTCGTTCTGCACTCAGAAACATACAGAGACAAACCGTTGTCGTCCGCCTTCATCGGAACTTCGAGGTAACGATAGAAGAAGCCCTCTTTGTCGATTGTATGAAGAAGTTCCATATTCTCCACGCAACGGTTTACCATGGTACAACCGTCAGGAACTATCATACAATCAAGGAATTTGTAACCGCCTTCCATTGCGCGCTCGAGGATGGCTCTCGAGTATTCGCACAGGAAACTGGTAAGATAATAAGTGCTCATCTCGAGGGACCCTGACCGAGGAGCGCGCAAACGCACCGGGAAGGTCTTGTCCAGATCCATAAGCACTTCGGGCGTCTGGTAGCAGATGCTGCCGACGCACTTCCGGCCGTCTGCCTGCGCCTTGCGGATAAGCTCGTTATCCGCGTCGTCCAGCAGACGCTCGAAATAAAGCAAATGCTTTAAGTCTTTCATTAATTTTTCCTCACTTTACTCCACTTTCAAAATGACATAACCGTCTGTAAGACTCGCCCTGAGAAGACTTCCCGTTACCTCAAGTCTCCGTCCCATAAGGTCTGTCAGAATTACAAATTCATCTGAGCATTCGACGGTGGTGACATTAGTCATCAGCACTTTACCGTCCATCTCATTTTCATAAGCTGTTGAAAGACACATATTACTCCTCCAGCTCAGCCAGAGCCGCCGAAAGATACTCATTACCCTTCTCATACTCCGCCACGGCAAGCATTATCTTGTCATAAGTTTCAGTACCCAAAAAAGACGAAGCCAGGTCCTTAAGCTCCGCCGTATGAGAGATATTGTGACCCGTCAGATACTTAACCAGCGCCACAAGTTCCTCTCTGTTTTCATCCAAAACAATCACCTGCCAAACAAAAATACACTACCTAATAATCTACCATATATACCTTTAAATATCAATTCTCCCACAAGCCAAAACATACCCCTGAACATTGTAACAATTGACAAAAAGCAAAAGAATTAGGCCGCGGAATCACCCGCGGCCATCTTTTAAATCTTTTAAAAATAAATCTTATGAAAATGCGGCGTGAATACTTTATAAATCTGATAATTAAACCTTCGCCGCATATTTCTCTCACAACTGGATAGACGCTGACAGATGTATTTCTACCCCCAGCATACGCCCGAAACGTATCTATCTCTATCACTATAATAACAAAAAGACTCAAATTGTCAAATCTTATTTGTCCTAAACGCAGTAACAACATTGTTCTGCTTCTTTTTCCCATCCGAAACAGCCTCTATCACATAATAAAACCCATCGATTTTTTTAGAAATTACAATATGTGGAGCTCTCTCCCCATCTTTTGTTAACAATGAATACGACTTCTCACCAGTGTAAAAAATCTCGTCATAATTATTCAGCACATAACAAATCCGAGCTATATCTTTATAATCCGCCATGCTGTGATCAGCCTGTCCGTTTTCACCATGCCGTTTGATGATATGTTTTACGGCATCTGAAGTTAACAATATACGATTGCAGCCAAGACTCAAGCCGGTTAGTGTTTCTATTTGCGTGGCCATTTCTTCATTTACAAACCCTACTGTAACGCAGTGTGAATCACCACCACTTGCAACATCATAAACAAACGACAGCACCTCATCATCAACACTTTCAACATATTTTTCTTTAATGTCCATTGTTATTTACCTCTGTACCCGTAATTATTTTCTGATAATCAAAATCAACATAGCCATCAACCAAAATGATATTTTTGTACATATTCGGATTAAGCAATTTTATGACTTCCAATGATGATATATATACATCAATCCCGGGCTCCTCACAATACAACAAGTTCATGGCAGCGTCCTTAATATTTTTGTTTGTTATCAGATAAAACAAATTCTCAAGGGTACTGTATTCTTTGTAGTTGCGATTCGTAGGATCATGTCCGTAATTTTCATCTATATACTCTCCTTTTTTCGCATCATATGTAGGAATGATAAGGTCCGAATTTTCTATCCGTAATAAATCATATGCGTAATCCGAATCATACACCGAATAAAAAACTCCCGGTCCCACGATAAAGCTTTCCAGAAAGGGGCCACAATCATCAATGTGAATATAATACTGAACCGTTAATCCGTATTTATTTAACACTTCATAATCAATCAGTTGATCCAACTCATTCTTTTTTTCAGTTATATGAGCCATAAGGTCAGATTTTGAAATCAGATTTTCTTTTTGTTTTTGTATTTCTTCAGGAAAATCAACTTTTTCCAGAAACTCTTCAACATTATCATACCCAGATTGACTTGCCATCTGCCGTAAATTATCACCGGCTATTAAAAGCTCAAGTGGATATGAATTTTTAATGTTTTCTGTCAGACTTCGCAATGTATCTATACGTGTAATTTCAATGTGCTTCAATCTGTTCATAGCACTCGCATCATTTAACAGCATCGAATTAAAATCGCTCTCTTCTACAAGTTCAGGCATATCTTCGATTCGTTTGACAATGTAGGGATGTGCAAAATCAAAATCATTGACGCTGTCATAACCGAATACTTTTGCCACATCTGATGCCTTTAAATACACTGTGTTCTTAACAAATACTTTTGTCTTAAACTCATCAATTCTTTCCATAAAACCCTCCTGAAAATAAAAACGCGGCTGGAATAAACGTAAGGACGGTCTGCGACATCTTTTTCAAAAGAAACAAGTGAGCTCGTCCTTACACATATTCTAGCCGCGTTATCTTTAACGCTTGGCAGCGTGTTAAGCCCAAATTCAATTGTGATATAATTATAGCACAAATATTTGCGTTGTCAATATATAAGTACTGATTTCGGTACTTTATTTTCTTGGCATATATGGTATAATTGCAATGTAGGAAGAATAATCAAAGGAGGTAAAAATCATGACCTTTTACAAATGCAAACACTGCGGCAATATAGTTGCCTATATCGAGAACAAAGGTGTTCCGATTATGTGCTGCGGCGAAAAGATGGAGCCCATCGAGCCGAACACAACGGACGCCGCCGGCGAGAAGCATGTTCCCGTCATTACCATTGACGGCAAAACAGTAACAGTCGCCGTCGGCGAAGTAGAACACCCGATGCTCCCCGAGCATTACATCCAGTGGATCGTTCTTGAAACCAAGGAAGGCCGCCAGCGCAAGACCTTAAAACCCGGCGACAAACCCGTCGCAACCTTCGCCCTCACAGACACGGACGAAGTCGTCGCCGCCTACGAGTACTGCAACCTCCACGGCCTCTGGAAAGCATAAACAAGCAACAAAAAAAGCGAGAGCAAAAGCTCTCGCTTTTCATTTTCAAAATCAATAGTTCTCAGCACGTACTTCGAAGTAGCTCTGGGGATGGTCACATACGGGGCAGACATCCGGGGCCTTGGTGCCGATAACGATGTGTCCGCAGTTTCTGCATTCCCAGACCTTTACTTCACTCTTCTCGAAGACCTGGGCGGTCTCGACATTTTTGAGTAAAGCTCTGTACCTTTCCTCATGCTCCTTCTCTATGGCCGCGACTGCTCTGAACTTCGCGGCAAGCTCCGTAAAACCTTCCTCTTCAGCAGTCTTGGCAAAGCCCTCATACATATCCGTCCACTCATAGTTCTCGCCGTCAGCGGCAGCAGCAAGATTGGCAGCAGTGTCACCTATGCCTTCAAGCTCTTTAAACCACATCTTGGCATGTTCTTTCTCATTGTCAGCAGTCTTCAGAAACAGAGCCGAGATCTGCTCATAGCCTTCCTTCTTAGCCTTTGAAGCGAAATAAGTGTACTTATTTCTCGCCTGTGACTCACCTGCGAACGCAGCCTCCAGATTCTTCTCCGTCTGCGTTCCCGCATATTTATTAGCCATAAAAATACCTCCTGTTAAAACATTATTCCTACTCCCTCACTCTACCACATTCTCCTCTTTTGTGCAATGTAGTCCCTCTCAAAAGGACCAGGTCGGGCTTAATAATTCCAAAAATCATTTATGCTGTAAAACATACTTCCAGTCTTTCGGAAATCCGATATAGGAAAGTCGTATAACATCAGCATATTCATCAAACAATGCTTCAAGTTGCTTTTCAAATGCTTGCCAGCGCTCATCACCGTTAAGCATACGTTTTATGGTAACGATGGCAAAGAATACTTTGATAATCTTACTCTTTCGGTACTTTCTGTATTCAGGATAAAGATAAGGACTCTGTTTCAAAGGCATATTGTATAATCTTCCGTAATGCGCACAGATATTTCTGATTTCAACAAGTGACAGTATCCAGCTTCCAAGATATTTCGGATCAGTATTATACATATCTGCAATAGCCTTTTGATCAGTTGGAGTCATAATACTGAATAGTGAAGACAGGTTTCCGAATGTAAATAATTCTATAGCAACCCATAATGGAAAATGGCCATCATAATTTTTGTTGTGATGTATTACAAATGGTGTATTTTCCTGACGTTTACACTCTGTTTTGAAACTTTTAACAACTCTGTTATGAACCGTTTCTCCATCTTTGGTGATTATTTCCTTAAAAAAATTGGAGTCCATATAACATTCCGGTCCATAATTCACCGCCAGGTAATTTGATATTTGTGCACGTAGTTGTATTTCCAACTGTTCAATGACATGAACAAGAGAATTCTTAAACGCACTATCAAACTCATATAATCTATACAGAGATTCCAGAGATACTCCTTCTTGATATAATTCAGCATTTGTCTTTTGTCTCAGACCAATTCCATAACCACTGAGTCTGTAATAATTTATACGCGAAAGAATTTCAATTGCTCTTTCATTATCTTCAATTACTAAGCCATGCACTTCTTTTAAACGCGCAATCTGTTCCGGGCAAGTAAGTGCCGGTTTAAGTGCTGCCAAAATTATCCCTCCAAGAGACAAAAAAAGTCCCACCGTGGTCCGCAGTACGTTTCCGCCTTATGCGTGGTGGGCTCTGTTAGGTACATTATACTAACCCTACGCCTGCAAATCAATAGGTTTTCAGAAAAAACAAACATTTTCAGAAAAACTATTTGTCCTCATTATAATGATATTTCAGGCAATGTAAACAACTTAGGTACGAACGGTAGGGTTTTCGGGACGAACGGTCAAAAATGGTGTATAATAATCTTAAAAGGAGGGAGAATAATGGATAAGCAAGCATTCAGGAAACTGTCATACGGGGTGTATGTTGTGACGTCCTGGGGCGACGGCGGCAAGCCGACGGGCTGCACGGCGAATTCCGCCATGCAGGTAACTTCAGATCCCGCCGCCGTCGCCGTCAGCATCAACCACGACAACTACACCAACGAGTGCATCAAAAACACCCAGAGATTTGCAATAAACATCCTCGGTGAAAACAGTGATCCCGGAATTATCGGAACCTTCGGTTTCAAGAGCGGCAAAGACAACGAAAAGTTCAACAATAATCCGACAATAAAGGACTATCTTCCCATTGTCGAGGGCTCCATTGCCTACATCACATGCAAGGTAACAAAAACCCTCGAAACAGAAACCCACACAGTCTTCCTGGGCGAAGTCACCGGCGCAGAAGTAACCAACCCCAACGACACCCCCATGACCTACGCCTACTACCACAATGTCATCAAAGGCACCTCACCCAAGAACGCCCCCACCTTCATCGAAGACTGAAACAAGAACAAACAATCCCCACTCACAAGAGCGGGGATTCTTTCTTGGCAATGTAGTTCTCACAAAATCAAAGGCTCTCACAGCACAAAAGTTCACACAAAGATTGACTTTAATTTAAAAAATGGTATAATTTTTTTAATTAGTCCCCCCTGATAAGTGTGATAACTTAATCAATCTTTAATTACCTATACGTGTAATATATCTAATTAAAACAACTAACTACTACGGAAAGGAATTCTAATGGAATCAGTTAATCGTGCAGGACGTTTTCAACAATGTGACGGGTATAAATCCTTTATTCCCAGCAAATTACCACCAAACCCACCAATTAATATTGATTTAGAAATGCAAACTCTTCTGTCCATCGCAGACCGTGCACTAGGTCGCCTTGACGGAATCACACAGATATTGCCCAACCCCGAATTATTTGTTGCTATGTATGTCCAAAAAGAAGCCGTTCTAAGTTCCCAAATCGAAGGTACTCAAGCTTCATTTGCTGACATTCTCAGCGCAGAATACCAAAATGGCAATGATCAAATACTAAACTACATTGAAGAAATATCAAACTATGTTGCTGCTATGAATTGGGGACTTGAACAGTTAAATGATTTTCCCCTTAGTTTGCGGCTAATACGTGAAATACACAAAATACTTCTTAAGAATACCCGTGGTTCAACAAGAAATCCCGGAGAATTTAGAAGGTCCCAAAACTGGATAGGGCCACAAGGATGCACACTGCATACTGCGACATTTGTGCCTCCAACAGTACCGGAAATGGAAGCTGCACTCGGAGATCTGGAGTTATATCTGCACGAAGACGATTATATGCCTGCACTTATAAAAATTGCTCTAATACATGCGCAGTTTGAAAGTATTCACCCATTCTTAGATGGTAATGGACGTATAGGACGTTTGCTCATAACCTTTTGGCTTTGTGAACAAGGAATACTTACAAAACCTCTTTTATACTTAAGTTACTATTTCAAACAGAACCGTGCGGAATATTATGATCGTCTGATGAACGTAAGAAAAAAAGGTGATTGGGAAAACTGGATAAAATTTTTCTTGCGCGGTGTTGCCGAAGTAGCAGATGAATCCGTTACATCAGCAAGTGAAATTCTAAAACTAAAAGAAAACTATTCAAAAAAACTCTATGCGAAAGACAGTAGCAACAACTACTATCAGCGACTTCTGGAGGAATTATTCGAAAAGCCGTTTATTCGTCGTACCGATATTGTTGATATTCTAAAGATTTCAAATCCGACTGCCGGTAACATTATTGATACATTTTGTGAGCTTGATATACTATATGATTTATCTCCCCAAAAACACAGAAACAAATTATATATGTTCAAAGACTATATGAATATTCTTAACAGAGGTACCGAATTAATCAACGAACATAGGAGTGAACCAGATGCTTAGTACAACAACGCAGTGGCTCCCTAAAGCCGCTGCTTCACCGGAAACGTAGTTGGTAATCCGAGTTCATATATCATAACCAATTAAAAATAAAGGAGGTCTAAAATATGCCAATTACATTTTCAAAGCAATTCAATGTGACAAATTCAGTGCTTAACAACACAGGCGTATTTGATGTAATTCTAGATATAGATACACGAGTATTTATTGATCCCGCATTACTTGAGTTGTGTGATCAACCAGAGTTTGCTGATGCTCGCCCAAAAGTCGAAAAATACTTTTCAGATATAATCACGCTGTTAAGGCATTCAAAACAGAAAGGAGATATGTGCTGGAAAAAAGCTCAAAAATTAATAACATTCAAAGAACTATCTGGCACTTGCTTCGGTTACTCAGAAAACGGAACCGGAGGCAATGCTATTGGCAAACAATTACGCGATATTATATTGCATACAATAAAAGAATTAATTGACGAAGGCGAATCTGACCCAGTACTATTTGAGTTGCTTGGTGTATTTCAAGAGAATGTCGGTTGTGACCGCATAAGCGATTTAATAACTTTTATTTTGCAAGAGGATATTCTAAAATATACGCAACGTGTGGTGACAGAAGCCAAAATAGATACCATTAAAATTGAACATAATAATAAGCAATACTCAACCTGCCTTAATCCTTATAACAGGAAGCCTTTATTACTCCTGCCAAAAGCAATACTAAGTCCCCTACCAGTAGCAAATGGTTTTAATGATATCAGCCGAATATGTCAAGAGAATGATCGGGTTCGAGAAGAAATCAATGAGTACTTTGATTTTGATAAAAAGAACATTTTGAGCAAGTCACAGATTCTATCATTAATGCATAGTAATCAGAGTTTTCGCTCTGCGCTAATAACCGCCTATAAAACCGCGCCCAAAAAAGCATATGACTTTTCAGAAGATCCTGCAGGCGAATATATTTGGTTATCCGCGGCGCAAGAATATGTTAATAAGTATCCATTAGATTTAACCCGTAGACCACTTAAAACATCAGAAGATGTTTTTTATGTCGCAAAGACTATCTGTAATCACTTTAAATCACTTGTTGAAAACAACGGCCTAAACAAACTCTTATTTAATAATTCAGATGGTTCGCCTAAACACGAGTCAGCAGCACAACTTCTGTTCTATGGTATTGCAAATTCATATTGTGAAGCAAATAACCTTAATCTTACCAAGGAAGGCAACAATGGTCGCGGGCAAGTTGATTTCAAACTTG
>JAFYJR010000068.1 GCA_017538005.1 Clostridia bacterium
AAACCGACCACAACCGGTCTGAGCGTGCTTGTTCTCTTGTTTTCGGGTTTCTCATATCTGTATTGTTTCGCTTCGGAAACTTTTTTCGGATCTGATTTTTTGAGTATCTTTGCCTCGTCGATGTTGGCTCTTACATCGACCGTGTAGACGAAGTGAATGTCGCTCTTTTTTCTGGAGTCTATTGAGCGGCGGAAGATTTTTATCTCTTTGATTTCATCGGTTTTTATTATTTTTGATACCTGTCTTTTCAGGTCCTCTTCCGTGTGGTCAACGGGCAGTTTTATGTCGGAGATTCTAAGCATTTTTTGCTATCTCCTTTGCGGCTTTTATTCCCGAGCCCCAGGCAAAGTGGAGGTTGTATCCGCCGCAGGTTCCGTCAACATCCAGAAGTTCACCGGTGATATAGAGGTTCTTAACTTTTTTCGTCTCGAGCGAATGCTCATTGAGTTCATCGCTGCCTACGCCGCCGCGTGTGACCTGGGCATCCTTCCAGGATTTTGTGCCGGTTGCGGTGAGGGGGAGAGACATGACGTCAAGGGCGATTTTGTTTGTATCACCTTTGTTTTTGGTGTATATGTACTCCGCGAGTTTCTCGTTTAAGATGCCGTAGAGTATTTCCGGACCTTTGCGTCCCGCGTCGAGCTGCTCGTGGAGATATCTGTTTATGTCTTTCAGACCCAGGTCGGGTGTGAAGCAGACATTGAGCAGAGGGCGTTCGCCCTTTGCCGTCATCTGAGCTATATCGCCGGAAAGCTGCATGGCGGGTATGCCGGAGATGCCGTAGTCAGTGAAGAGCAGCTCGCCTTCCTGAAATTTTATCGGAGTATCGTCATCATCGTTCTCTTCCCTCAGGAAAAGAACACCTTTAAAGCGTATTCCTTTGAGTTCTTTAAGGTCTTCTTTCGTTTTTATCTGCACGAGAGCAGGGGTTATGGGATTATATCTGATGCCGAGATTTTTCAGTATTTTGTAGCCGTCGCCGTCTGTTCCGTGCTGAGGCGCAGCCTTGCCGCCGAGGGATAAAACGACGGCGTCGAACTTCTCTTTTCCGTTGATTTTCAGATTGCTGTCAAGTGATTCTACTTTACAGTCTGTCCTGATTTTGACTTTCAGTCTCTTTGCTTCGCTTAAAAGCAACGTAACTACATTGCTCGCGTTCATCGAGTAGGGGTAGAGGCGGCCTTCTTCGTCGCGGATTTTCAGACCGAGACTCGCGAAGAACTTGAGAGCCTCAACAGCGTCGAATTCATCGAGCACGGTGTGGATTATTTCATGGTCTCCGTTGTAGTATTCCTCGGAAACGACAAAATTCGAGAGGTTGCACCTGCCGTTTCCCGTTGCAAGTATCTTCTTGCCGGGGCGGTCCAACTTCTCGAATATGGTTACATCTGTGTTCTTATTCTGTCTTTTGAGTGTGATGGCGCAGGCAAGTCCTGATGCGCCTCCGCCTATGATTGCGACTTTCATTTTAAACCTCCCGGGTCATTTCTATTGACCAAATATGAGTACAAGGACAGTATATTAAAAATTGACTAAAAGTGCAATAAGTAGTAAAATTGTCCATTATTATTATAAAGTGGCTCATTATGTTCTTGTGAGGTGCAGGTAATGAAAGGCATTATTCTCGCAGGCGGTTCGGGCACAAGGCTCTATCCGCTTACCCGCGTAACTTCAAAGCAGCTTCTGCCCATCTACGACAAACCGATGATTTTTTATCCCCTGTCAATGCTTATGTTGGCGGGCATACGCGACATTCTCATTATTTCAACTCCGAGTGACACGCCCCGTTTTGAGAACCTTCTCGGTACGGGCTCGCTCTTCGGACTTAATATCGAGTATGCCGTGCAGGAGAATCCGAACGGTCTTGCCGAGGCATTCATCATCGGCGAGGAGTTTATCGGTGATGACAGCGTCGCCATGATTCTGGGTGACAATATCTTCTACGGCAACGGTCTCGGTCATATGCTGAGGCAGGCGACAGCCGCTGCCTGTGAGAGCCATGGTTCAAAAGCCACAATCTTCGCTTACTATGTCGAAAATCCTCAGGACTTCGGCGTGGTTGAGTTTGATGAGATGGGCAATGTAGTCGGCATAGAAGAGAAGCCCGCAAATCCCAAGTCGAATTATGCCGTAACCGGCATGTACTTCTATGACAACAGGGTCGTAGAGTTTGCCAAGTCACTCAAACCTTCGGCTCGCGGTGAGATTGAAATCACCGACATAAACGAGATGTACCTTCACGCGGGCGACCTTGAAGTCCGCTTCATGGGCCGCGGTTACGCGTGGATGGACACGGGAACGGTCGATGCATTAAACCGCGCCGCGAACTTTATAAAGACACTTGAAAACAACCAGAACATCATCATCTCTGCACCTGAGGAGATAGCTTATAACTCACGCTGGATTACCAAGAACCAGCTTCTTGAGTCCGCAAACCTCCACGGCAAATCAAAGTACGGCGAACACCTGCGCCGCGTCGCGGAGGGTCAGGTGCTCTACTCGTCGCATTTCGGCGAGAGACCTTATTGGGGCCGCGACGCGGACTCCTCCTGGAAGGGCAGCCTGATGAAAGAGGTAACCGATGTTAAACTTCCGGGTGTCAAGATCATCACTCCGAAAGCCATAGGTGACAACCGCGGCGGCTTTATGGAGTCATACTCCAAGAAGGACCTCGAAGAGGCCGGTATTCATGTCGAATTTGTGCAGGACAACCGTTCCTACTCGGCCAAGAAGGGCATAGTCCGCGGTCTTCATTTCCAGAAGAATCCGCGCTGCCAGGCGAAACTTCTCGCCTGTCTCAAGGGACGCATTATGGATGTTGCGGTTGACCTCCGCAAGGATTCACCGACATACAAGAAGTGGATTGCCGTTGAGCTTTCCGAGGAAAACAAGAAACAGATTTTCATCCCGAAGGGCTTTGCCCACGGCTTTGTAACCCTGACGGATGATGTTGAAATCATGTACAAGGTGGATGAGTTCTACTCGCCCGAGTGTGACGCCGGAATCCGCTGGAATGATCCGGATATCGGTGTGGACTGGGGTATAACAAATCCGGTACTTTCCGAGAAGGACGCAAACGCGCCTTTCCTGAAGGATATTGAGGACGAACTTGATTTCTGCACGAACTCAAGCGAAATACTGAAGACGGTTATTGATAAGTGATGAAAGTACTCGTAACAGGCGTATCCGGTCAGCTCGGATACGATGTCGCAAAGGAACTGAAGAGGCGCGGTCACAAGGTGCTGGCGCCGAAAAGAGACAGTCTCGATCTTTTGGATCAGGTCGGGATAATTCAGTATTTTGAGTACAACAAATTTGACGCTGTAATTCACTGTGCGGCATACACCGCGGTTGACAAGGCTCAGGAGGAGAAGGAACTCTGCAGCAATGTAAACGTTTCCGCCACAAGGGTCATAGCCAAACAGTGCGCAAGCCGCGACATACCGCTTCTTTATGTGAGCACGGACTATGTCTTCCCCGGCACCGGCAGCGAGCCGTACGAGACGGGTGACCGCAAGGGCCCGCTTCAGGAGTACGGCATCTCAAAGCTTGCCGGCGAAGAGATGGTGAAAAGTCTCTGTAAGAAGTACTACATTGTCCGTACCTCATGGGTCTTCGGCAAAAACGGCAGGAACTTTGTAAGAACCGTTTTGAGACTTGCTGACTTAAAGGACAGGATAAGCGTCGTAGATGACCAGGTGGGATCACCGACATATACGAAGGATCTGGCTCCGCTTCTCTGCGATATGATTGAGTCGGATAAGTATGGTGTTTACCATGCGACAAACGAGGGCTTCTGCAGCTTCTATGAGTTTGCGTGTGAGATTATAAGTCAGTCGGGAAAGTCGCTTGAAATCAAGCCGACCACGACTGACAAGTACAACGCGCCGGCGAAAAGGCCTCTGAATTCAAGGCTTTCGAAGAAATCGCTTGACGATGCCGGCTTTTCGCGTTTGCCGGACTGGCATGACGCACTTTCAAGATATTTAACCGAACTGGGAATAAAGGAGAACACTTAAAATGGAATGGACAGGTTTGAACGAACTCCGCGAGAAGTATCTGAGCTTCTTCGAGAGTAAGGATCATCTGAGACTGCCGAGCTTTTCGCTCATCCCGCAGGGAGACAAGAGCTTGCTTCTCATAAACTCGGGTATGGCTCCGATGAAAAAATACTTCACCGGTGAAGTCACACCTCCGAGAAACAGAGTTACGACATGTCAGAAATGTATCCGTACGCCCGACATAGAGAGTGTCGGTCATACGGCCCGTCACGGCACATACTTTGAAATGCTCGGAAATTTCTCTTTCGGAGACTATTTCAAGCATGAGGCATGCGCCTGGTCATGGGAATTCCTGACAGAAGTACTTGCCATTCCGGCTGACAAACTCTATGCCAGCATTTATCTTGACGATGACGAGGCATATGACATCTGGGTGAACGAGGTCGGCGTCGATCCGTCACACATTGTCAGACTCGGCAAAGAGGATAACTTCTGGGAGCACGGTGCAGGCCCTTGCGGACCGTGTTCCGAGATATATTTCGACCGCGGCGAGAAATACGGCTGCGGCAAACCGGACTGCGCCGTAGGCTGCGACTGCGACAGGTATATGGAAGTCTGGAACAATGTTTTCTCCCAGTTCAACAATGACGGTGAGGGCAACTACACCGAGCTCGCGACGAAAAATATAGATACCGGTATGGGCCTTGAGAGACTTGCCTGTGTCATGCAGGGCGTTGACAACATCTTTGAGGTTGATACGGTTCAGAACATAATGGGTAAGGTCTCCGAGATAGCGGGCGTAAAGTATGGTGAAAATGAAAAAGCCGATGTATCGCTCCGCGTTATCACGGACCATATCCGCTCGACCACTTTCATGGTCGGTGACGGCGTCATGCCTTCGAACGAAGGCCGCGGATATGTCCTCAGAAGGCTCCTGCGCCGCGCTGCCCGTCACGGCAGACTTCTCGGCATAGACCACACTTTCCTGTGCGATGTAGCCGAGGTTGTAATTGCAGAGAACAGGGACGCATATCCGAATCTCGTCGAGAAACATGACTTTATCATGAAGGTTATCGGCGCTGAGGAGGAGAACTTCAACAGGACCATAGACACCGGCACACAGATGCTGAATGAACTCATAGACAACGCAAAATCAAAGGTTCTCTCCGGAGATGACGCGTTTAAACTTCAGGATACCTTCGGTTTCCCGATAGACCTGACAAAAGAGATGCTCGAAGAGCGCGGTATGACCGTTGACGAGGCGCGCTTCAAAGATTTGCTCGGCGAGCAGAAACAGCGCGCCAAGGCCGATGCCGCGGCAAAATCCGTTGCGGAAGCATGGAAAGGAAATGCCGATGTAACAAAGGATTTCCCCGAGACCGTTTTCCTCGGATATGAAGAACTCTCAAGCACTTCCAAGGT
>JAFYJR010000069.1 GCA_017538005.1 Clostridia bacterium
ACGCCTGGTGGCGGACGGCTACGCTGCCGTCGGCGACAGCGCCTTTATGACGATGCCGTTTATGGGCAGCGGCATTGAGGCCTCCATGCAGGCCGGCCGTATGCTCGCCGAGACCGTCATAAACGGCGGAAAGAACCGCTTTTCTGTTAAAAATCTCTGGAATTACCAGGTTAAGTTTTTCAAAAAACTCGGTGCGCTCTACATTGCCATAGATATAGTAAAGAGATATGTTCTCTTCCTTGATCCCGAGACCGTAAACTGGGTGTTCGGTTGCGGAGCGGTGACATCGGAGGATATGAAACTTCTCTCGACTGACGAGAACAACGAAGCCGGTATATCACCGCTTGAAATAGTCAGAAAAGTTATGATTCTTCTCTCAAAACCGAAACTTATACTCGGTCTTTTGGGAGCGGTCACGAAAGCGGCGAGAGGCTTTGCTCTCGGCATGCTTATTCCGAAGAAGTACAACGAGAGAGAAATAAAAGAGTGGCAAAAGGAATACGAAAAGTGTATAAAACACGTGAAATAAAGTGAGGTAAGATTATGGCAACCAAGACTGAAGATCTCGGCAACCTGCGGATAGGGCAGACAGTGCGGATAGGCTTCGCCTTCCTTTCAATCTGTGCCTTCTGGCAGCTCTACAACAACATTCTTCCGCTTATCCTGACGGGAACTTTCCATCTGGGCGAGACTTTTTCCGGTGCTATCATGGCTGCGGACAATGTACTCGGTCTTTTCCTGCTTCCGATTTTCGGAACGCTCTCAGATAAGTGCAAGAGTCCCATGGGACGCCGCAAACCCTTTGTGCTCTTCGGCACCATTGCGGCTGTCGCTCTGATGATACTTATTCCGCTGATTGACAACAGTTATTTTGCAAATCCGTCGGCAGGCAAGAAGATTCTCTTCATCGCAGTGCTCGGCGCGTTGCTCGTCGCGATGGGCACATACAGAAGCCCTGCCGTTGCCCTTATGCCTGATCTTACGCCGAAGGCGAAGAGAAGCCAGGGCAACGCCATCATAAACCTGATGGGCGCCGTAGGCGGCATCCTTTATCTCGCGCTTGCGGCAGTTCTTTATCCCGCGTCCAAGACCAAAGGTCTCGAGCATGTAAACTACATGCTCCTCTTCCTGCTTGTCGCGGGAATTATGATTGTCGCGCTCATAATTCTCATGACCACCGTCAACGAGACAAAGGTCATGAAGGAGATGCAGGAGTATGAGAAGATGCATCCGGAAGAGAACCTCACCGTCGATGACGGTTCAGGCAACGAAGTTCTTCCTCCGGAAGTAAAGAAGAGCCTTATCTTCCTGCTTTTCTCAGTAGCTTTATGGTTTGTCTCATACAACGCGGTCGAGACCTGGTTTACCAAGTTTGCTGAAGTCACATGGGGTCACGGCATTGGCGGCGCGTCAACATGCCTGCTTATTGCCAACGCCGGCGCGATTCTCTCTTACATCCCTGTAGGTATTCTCTCGGGTAAGATAGGCAGAAAGAAGAGCATCCTGGGCGGTATCGTCCTTATGACGACCTGCTATCTCATCGGTCTCTGGTTCACTTCAACCCACGATTCGTTCGCAACCGTGCTCTATGTCATATTTGCTCTTATAGGTATGGCCTGGGCGGCAATCAATGTAAACTCACTGCCAATGGTACTTGAGATGTGCAAGGGCAGCGATGTCGGCAAGTTCACCGGTTACTATTACACCTTCTCAATGACGGCGCAGATAATCACACCGATTCTTTGCGGTTTCCTGCTCGAACACATCGGCTACGGCGTCTATTTCATCTACGCCGCAACCTTTATGATTCTCGCATTCTGCACCATGATTTTCGTCCGTCACGGCGACACCAAAGCCGGCAAGACCGGCCTGGAAGCCTTTGATGTAGACGATTAGTTTCAGAGGGACGATTCTTTTGAGAACAAATGAAAGACCGCACCAAACGGTGCGGTCTTCTTTTAAGATTTTTTATTTGAGAATGGCCTTCTTGCCGGTCTTCATAATGTCTTCTTTCGGGGGCAGCTTGAGATAGAGATAGAGTCCATATAAAGCTGACGCAAGGCAGAAGATACCGGTCAGATAGTACCAGGGATTTGCTGCAAGTGAGAAGAATTCCGGCTTAACTACCAGCCACATGTTGGCCCAGGGGTTGAAAGATACGAGGGCAACACAGATGAATGTTACTGAAAGAGCTATGCAGTTGCCTGAACGATAGCCGCGCTTTCTCATTTCCCAGACAGGAACTGTGGTAACGAGAACCTGAGTGAAGATCCAGAATTTCCACATTGTCTCATCGTGCCATTCAAAACGCAGGAAGTTGAGGGCCAGATAGCAAAACAGAGTGAGGCAGATTATTTCCGCAACCTTTGTTTTTGTTGATGCACCATTCGGCCATATGATCGGGTGTTCATATTTTACGGCCATTGTCAGACAGAATGTTTCAAGTCCGACCCAGACTGCTTCACCGATGGCGAGCAGAAGGAACAGAAGGAATTTTCCGGAAATGTTCCATGCGTGAATGAAGACCCAGATTCCCATGAAATCCGCTGCCCAGTAGAAGCAATGAAGCCATAAGGGGTAGCACTGGATTTTCTCGTTGATAGTCATAATGAGCGGGAATACATAAACCAGAAGTCCGAAAACTACTGCGAGACCGATGGTGATCCATGCACCGATCCATCCCGGGGCGCCGACCGACAGATGCTCCACAAAATCCGTTACGCTTACGTCGGCAAGCGAACCGTCGGCATTGTGCGGATATCCGTAGGTAAGATACTGAAAGATATTCATACAAATTCTCCTTTTCAGGTGGTTTCAATATTTTTTTCGCTTTCCTGACAGTTTTATAATAAAATAGGCAATGTATTTTACAATGGACATCATATTGAAAAGTGTGAGTTATGTCACGTTATTTTGATTTTTGTGGAGATATATAATACAATATCAGTGTATTTTTAAGAAGAGGAGCTGCTTTTATGGACAGGCGCGTTGCGCGTACCAGGCGTAATATCTACCTTGCGTTTTTCTCTCTTTTACAGAAGAAGACAATGGATGAAATCACTGTCACTGAGCTTGCCGCCTTGGCCGATGTAGACCGCAAAACTTTCTACAGCCATTATCAGACGGTACAGGATGTTTTTGAAGAGTTCAAAAGTGATGTTTATGCGGAGGTCCTGAATACACTTGCAGAATGCAGACAGCTGGGAGCAGAAACCGAAGAGGGATTTGATTTTTGCCACTTTTATGATTCGATGAACAGAATTATGTTAGATAATCTGGCATTCTTTGAAAAGTTGTCACGAAACCAGGCGTTTATGTTTTTGAAGGATGATTTCAAGGACATCTTAAAGCAGGCACTCATTGATTTTTATAAGGATTCGGACAACTCAAAAAGCGAATATGAAATCAGCCAGTGTTGTGAGTTCGTTGCTGCAGGTACCATAAATCTGTGGACGGACTGGTTGAACCATAAACAGGTCTCTCTTGAAGAATTCTGCGACTCCGCCATAAAGATTTTGAAAAAAGCATGGAACATAATCGAATAAAAAAGACCGCACCAAACGGTGCGGTCTTCTTTTGTGGTGGAGATGGCGGTAATCGAAACCGCGTCCGAAAACCCATTCACACAACTTTCTACGAGTGTATTCTGCCTATGAAGATTCCCCTCGGTAACCGCCGACAGACGGGCAGATACTTACGGTAGCCTCTGCGCCGTGACGAAAGGGGAGGCACCCTCCCGTTCACGTTCACCACTGATCGACGCCCAGACTCAAGCCGTGGTACTCAAGAGCAGGACGGGTTGCGATTAAGCAGCCTTAAGAACTGGTTTTTCGTCAGTTATTATTTAAGTGCAGAGTTTTATAGCGGTCCCTGCGCCGCTACTCGCTTATCATGCTTCAAGATCTCCGTCGAAATCCTTTCATCCCCTCGTTTTGAGAGCTCTTCTTGCTTCCAAGTCAGCATCTCTCTTGGCGACGGTGGCGCGCTTGTCGTAGGTGTGCTTACCTTTGCAGAGGCCGACCTGGATTTTGAGGCGGCCGCGATTGAAGTAAGCGGACAGCGGGACAAGCGTCATACCTTCCTGCTGGACTTCAGCCTGGAGTTTGTTTATCTCCTTCTTGTGCATTAAAAGCCTGCGGCTTCTCATCGGATCACGGTTGAAGATGTTGCCGTGGTCATAGGGGGAAATGTGCATACCGTTGACAAAAAGTTCACCGTCTTTGATGTTGCACCAGGAGTCTTTGAGATTTATTTTGCCCTGTCGGACGGATTTTACCTCCGTGCCGAACAGTTCTATGCCTGCCTCGAAGCTGTCGATTACGAAGTATTCGTGGTAGGCTTTCTTGTTGGTCGCAACGGTCTGGAGACCGTTGTTTTCCTTCTTGGCCACCACGTTTCACATCCTTTCTCTGCAGCGGCAGGAATTATATAATAACAGATTTAATTTTAAATGCAAGTAAACTTGTGGTTTAAATTTCCCTGCGGCCTTCCATGGCACGCGTTAAGGTTACTTCATCGGCATACTCGAGGTCCGCGCCGACGGGTACACCGTAGGCGAGACGCGTGACCTTTATGCCGAGGGGTTTTAAGAGGCGTGAGACATACATGGCCGTCGCCTCACCGGAGACGGTGGGATTGGTGGCCATGATGACTTCCTCGACACCGTCGAGACGGGCGAGAAGCTGCTTTATAGTGAGCTGGTCGGGGCCTATGCCGTCCATGGGGGAGATGGCTCCGTGAAGCACGTGGTAGAGACCGTCATACTCGTGCGTGCGCTCTATTGCCATGACATCACGCGGGTCCTCGACAACGCAGACGATGGTTTTGTTGCGCGCTTCGTTTGAGCAGATGGAACAGGTCTCATTTTCCGTCAGGTTGCAGCAGACGGTGCACTGTTTTATGCTCTCGTGCGCGTTTTTTATCGCCTCGGCGAACTTGTTCGCTTCGGCCGCGTCCAGGTCGAGGACATAGAAAGCCATACGCTGCGCGCTCTTCCTGCCTATGCCCGGTATGCGCTCAAACCGGTTGATCAGCTCCTCGAGCGCGGCTACATCGTATCCGAGACTCATAAGCCGAGACCCGGTATGTTCATACCGCCGGTAATCTTGCCGATTTCACGGTCCATGGTATCCTTGCCCTTGCGGGTTGCTTCGTTCAAAGCAGCGATGAGCATGTCCTCAAGCATCTCAACATCATCGGGATCGACGACATCGGGCTGAATCTTTATGGATCTGACTTCACCGGCGCCTGTGACTGACACTTCAACGGCTCCGCCGCCTGAGGAAGCGGTGAACTCAGTCTCTTCAATTTCCTTCTGCTTGGTTTCCATGTTTTCCTGCATCTGCTGGAGCTGTTTCATCATCGCGGCCTGGTTCATGCCGCCCTGGTTCGGAATTCTTGCTTTCATTTTTTACTCCTTAATCCTCAATGAAGAGGCTGAAATCTGTCTGTCCTTCTATCTGGTCAAGGAATTCATCGAGCGGGTCGATTTCTTCCTTCTTATTTTCTGTCGGGGGCGTGTAACCTTCAGGGAGGAGGTCCGGCTCAGGGTCCGGTTCAGGCTCGGGCTCAGGTTCCGGCTCGGGTTCCGGTTCAGGCTCGGGTTGAGGGTCGGGCTCTGTCTCGGGAGTTGCGCCTGCAATTTCATACGGAAGAGCGAAACCTATGTCCGGGACCATTTCCTGTTCGGACTCGGGCTCGGGTTTGGGCTCAGGCTCAGGCTCGGGCATCGGAGCGGGCGCCGGAGCGGGCGCGGGTACCGAGAAGGATTCGTCTTCGTTCATGAGTCTGGGAGAAAGACGCTCGCCGAGCACTGTGAATACCGCATCGCTTATTGTGCGGTTGTAGCGTTCCTGCGGGAGGAAGCGGCGGAGAAGAACATTGTCTGTGTCGACAACAAGAGCATCGCCTTTTCTGTACGCCCTGGCGCTGTTCATGGTTCCTATCAGTGCCTTGTCAACTGTTACGACTTCCCTGATTATCGCGTTCCACTCGCTTGTGGGTATCTCGCCTTCAACTGAGGGTTCCGATACGGGTTCCGGAGCGGGCTCCTCGGCGGGAAGGTAGTCTTCTATAGAGGCCTCTTCTTCAATAGGTTGTTCTTCTTTTACGGGTTCCTCTTCTTCGACAATGTAGTCCTCAATGGCCGGAGCTGGATGAGGGTCATCCGGGAAGGGGATTTCGTCTATGGTCGGTTCAGTAAAGAGCATTGGCTCGGGTTCGGGCTCGGGTTCGGGCTCGGGTTCCGGCTCGGGCTCAGGTTCGGGTTCAGGTTCCGGCTGAGGCTCAGGCATCGGTGCGGGAGCGGGTTCGAAAACGACCGGTTTCGGGGGCTCGACCTGTCTGACTTCTATAGGTTCTTTGTCCGGCAACAGGGAAGGTGTTTCGCTGTTGCAGAGACGGATTATCGCCATCTCCATCTCAACCCTGCGGTTTAAACCGCGGCGGAGATTTGAGAGGGTGTCGCCGAGTACATTTAAGACTTCAAGGATGAAGTCCATAGAGTACACGGATGAAATCTTTTTGTATTCCTCGAGTTCCTCTTTAGAGCTTATGACAAGGTCTTCGGGATTTTTGACAGCCTTGCAGATCATCAGGTTTCTGAAGTGGTTTGTAAGCTCGTTGCAGAGGCGCTCCATATCGCAGGAGTTGTTGTGGAGGAGATTTATCTGTGTCAGGGCGGAAGCCCCGTCCTTGTTCAATATGCTTGTGCCGAGGGCGAAGAGATACTCTTTGCCTGCAAGTCCCACTGTCGCGTTGACGACATCAAGGGTTATGTTTCTGGAGTGACCTATGCACTGGTCGAGGATGGAGAGCGCATCACGGAGCGCTCCGTCAGCAAGACGCGCTATGAGCTGAGCGGCATCATTATCCAGCGTGAGGTCCTCTTTGTCTGCGACATATTTCAGGCGTCTCGCTATGTCTTCAGGCGTGATGCACTTGAAGTCGAAGCGCTGGCAGCGCGAGAGAATGGTCGCGGGAAGCTTGTGAACCTCTGTGGTCGCGAGGATGAATTTGACATGTGCCGGAGGCTCTTCGAGGGTCTTGAGAAGGGCGTTGAACGCGCCTGTTGAGAGCATATGCACCTCGTCGATGATGTAGACGCGGTACTTGCCGTTTACGGGGGTAAAGTTTGCTTCATCACGGATGTCGCGGATGTTGTCGACGCCGTTGTTTGAGGCGGCGTCTATCTCTATGACATCCATAATGGCTCCGCTGTCGATACCCTTGCAGGTCTCGCACTCGTTGCACGGGTCACCGTTTACGGGATGCTCGCAGTTCACGGCCTTCGCGAAGATTTTCGCGCAGGTTGTTTTACCCGTGCCGCGTGAGCCCGTAAAGAGATAGGCATGCGAGTGGCGGCCGGTTTTGATCTCGTTGATTAAAGTGGTGGTTATGTGTTCCTGTCCCACTACATCGGAAAAGACCTGAGGACGCCATTTTCTGTATAAAGCCTGATACACTTCAAAACCCTCCATGTCAAAAAAATAAAGCAGAGGTCTTTCACTTGACCATACAGCGCGCAGGCGGACTGTGGCGCACAAAGCTTTTCGCTTAATGCTGCTCGGTTCCCCGCCTGACATGGTTCACGACGCCCTGTCGCACAGGACCCACACGCCATATGGTCAAACAAAAGCTACTCTGCTTGCCACTAAATAATTATATAAAAAAACAGGGGTAAAATCAAGTGCCTTTGTTGTTGATAAAAACCACTATAAGTGGTATACTGTATTCTATATAATGACTATATATGCCGTTTTGGGGGCTGTTTAATGAGGGAACGGACTGGGTATGAACCGCCGAGCGAACTCATCATCGGAAGAAACCCGGTGCTTGAGGCGCTGAAGGCAGGGAGAGAAATTGATACGCTTTATGTCGCGAAAGGCGAGCGTACGGGTTCTGTCGGAAAGATAATAAGCATGTGCCGCGACGCCGGCATCATCGTAAAGGACACGGACCCGAAGAAACTCGACTTCATGTGCGGAAACCAGAATCACCAGGGAGTGATAGCCAGAGTTGCCGCGCACTCGTACGCGAGCATTGATGATATCTTTGCGAGAGCGGAGGAAAAAGGTGAAAAGCCCTTTATCATAATCTGCGATGAGATTGAAGACCCTCACAATCTCGGCGCGATAATCCGAACGGCGGAGTGCGCGGGAGCGCACGGAGTCATAATTCCGAAACGGCGCAACGCGACGCTGAGCCTGACGGTGGCGAAGACGGCCGCCGGAGCCCTTGAGTATATGCCCGTTGCCAGAGTATCAAACCTCGCCGCCGCAATGGATGAACTCAAAGACAGGGGCGTATGGATTTACGGTACCGACATGAAAGGCGATGTATGGTGTCAGACCGATCTGACCGGCCCCGTCGCTCTGGTCGTAGGTTCTGAGGGCAGCGGTATGGGCCGTCTGGTCCGCGAGAAATGCGACTTCATTTTGTCCCTGCCGCTTTGCGGAGAGATAAACTCGCTGAACGCGTCGGTGGCCGCAGGCATAGTGATGTATGAAGTGAGCCGGCAGAGGCTTGAAATAAAACCGGTATGAAAGGGGTGTGTTGAGAATGGCTGATTACAAAGAGTTAGACGAATTACTGTCCGATCTCGAGGCGGAAAGCATCAACACGCCCAAAAAGGACTGGTCATTAAGTGAGATTGACGCCCTCCTCGGCGACGATGTATCTTTTGAAACAGATGATGTTAAATCTGTTGTTGATATGCCGGTGCCTTCCGACGAGGAAGAGCAAGAGGAAGAGGAACAGGAACTTGAACCCGAGCCGGAACCCGAGCCCGATCCTGAGCCCGAGTCTGAACCTGAGCCCGAGCCTGAACCTGAACCTGAAAAGCGAATGAAAATCAAGGTTGTAGGCACTGTCGGTGATGTTGAGAAGACATTGGTATTTGACGCCGAGACAGTTAAGGCCAAGTCCGTTGACAGGTCAGTCGCGGAGCGTGTGGACGATGAACTTGACAATGTAAAATCCAGGCGTCCCGACCAGACACAGGTAATCATGGCTCTCGCGGATGACGAGGATATGGAAATCCGCGACGTTCCGTCGAAGGAGCGGGAGATAGAGCCCGAGACCGAGCAGCAGAAGCTCGAGCGCAGGGCGCTGGCACAGAAAACAATAGGCATTCAGCCGATTTTCAACGAAAACATAAAGCACCAGATAGTCACGGAAAAGATTGAGAAGAGCGCTGTTTCCGCAATGGAAACAAACAAGTACAGAGAGCGCTTCCTGAATGTTCCGAAGCAGAAACTTGAACGCACCGCTGACTATGAGGCGCTTCACCAGGGAGAAAATCCCGTAATAGAACGCGCGGGACGCATTGTAAAGCGCAGCAAGTTTAAAAACACTGCGGATCTTGAGGCGATTCCGACGATAGTCTCCGCGAGCGAGGAGCGCTCGAACTTTGAAAAGACAATAGTCGCAAAGGGAGAGGCCAAAGTCATCGAGAGAGATGACGACGGCATGAACGGTCAGATAAAGATTACCGGCTTCGGCGAGGAAGAGGTAATCGATCAGATCGATGAAGAGAATGCCGAAGAAGCTCTGAGAGAAGTCCGCGGACAGAAGGTCGCGGAGTTTAAGCTTGATTCCGACTTTGATGTTGACGACGAGGAGTACGAGGAGGAACCTCAGTACGAGAGCAATCCCGCTTCGTTTACCTCAAACTTTATTAATGACGAGTATAAAGTTCCCGGCGACAAGGGCCGCATAGCGAAGGCTCTTGAGAGCGCCACAAAGAGAACCGGCATCTGCGCGATAGTGCAGGCCGTTCTGACAGTGATTGCGCTCGTCTTCGCGCGACTTGTCGCGAACTCCGCCGGAAATCTCGATGTTGTGGGCGGCGGCTCATTCGGTTTCGCTCTCATAAACATCGTGATACTGCTTGTCGCCGCAGGATGCAGCTGGAGAGCGCTGCTCAGCGGCATAACCGCGATTTCACGGCAGAAACCGAATGCTTCCACGGGAACACTCATAGCCGTAATCGCGTGCCTTCTTGAGAACATAATGATAATGCTGTTCTCATCAAACGGATACACTTCCGTAGCGGTATATACCGGCGCCGCCTGTCTGGCACTGACCATATCTTCAGTCGCGCGGTTCATAACTCTTCTCCGCGTAAAGAACAATTTCGCGTTTATTACAAACGGCACCCAGCTCTTCAGCACGGAGCAGATTTCCGGCGAGGATGACGCGTTTGAGATAGGCCGCGGTCTCATGATAGGAGATCCTTCCATCTGCTATAACGCACGTATGGAGCGTCCGTCCTACTTCATAGAAAACTCATTTGAGGATGATCCCGCCGACGATTACGCGGACAAACTCATCTACATAACCGTAGGTCTGGGATTTGTATTTGCATTTGTCTTCGGCATCATACACAGAAGTTTCCTCTTCGGTGTCGGCACATTTGCCGGATTCTGCTGCATGGGCATACCGGCCTTTCTGCTCCTCGCGTCAAACATGGGACTGTTCTGGAAGAACAGACAGTTCAATGTCAACGGAGCCGCGATAGTCGGTCACCGCGCTGTCGAGGACAGCACGGACGCTAACGCGTACGTCCTTGACGCGACCGACATCTTCAAGAGCGGCTCCAGCAGCATTATCGGCATAAAGACATTCCACGGCATGCGTATCGACGATGCCATCCTTTATGCCGCGTCCCTCGTCATAGAATCGGGCGGACCGCTCTCATATATCTTTGACAGTGTGATCCTCGGCAAGAAAGATCTTCTGCCGCCGGTAGAGTCACTGGCATATGAGGAGAGACTCGGTCTCTCCGCGTGGATACACGGCAGACGCGTGCTCTTCGGCACGAGAGACCTGCTCATAAACCACAGCGTTGAGACACCTGAGAGACAGTTTGAGGCGCAGTATGTCCATGACGGACGTAAGGTAGTATATCTCGCCATAGCGGGAAAAATTGCCGCAATGTTCGTCATCAAGTACCAGCCCGACAAGAACATAGGCAAATATCTCCGTTATCTTGACAGGGCGGGCGTCTCGATTCTGATCCGTTCCTGCGACTGCAATATCACCGAAGAGATGATATGCAGACATTTCAAGCTTCCGTCATCCGCGGTCAAGATTTTAAGCCCCGTCTCCGGCGATATATTCCAGAAGTACAGGAACGAGGATGTCGAAACTGCTCCCGCGGGACTTATCCACAACGGTACGCTTGAGGCCTCGATAAGCGCATTCTATGAGGCGCGCGAGCTCTCGGACGGCACCTATGTCAACAAGACAGTTGCCACCGTCTACACCGGTATGGCGCTTCTCTTCGGCCTCATACTCATACTTATCGGAGGTTCCGAGGGCATGGGTGTTCCGTGCGGTCAGATAGTCTTCTTCCAGGTTCTCTGGACCCTGATTGCCTCGGCGATACCGATTATAAAACGACGGATAGACAGATAAAAAAGGACCGGCCAGAAAGGCCGGTCTTTTGATTTGTCTTAGTCTGCTGAATAAGGGAGAAGTGCTACGTGGCGAGCGCGCTTGATAGCTGTTGTGAGCTCTCTCTGATGATATGCGCATGTACCTGTTACTCTTCTCGGAAGGATCTTTGCGCGGTCGCTTGTGTACTTGCGAAGGCGGGCTGTATCCTTGTAGTCAATTGTGTCGATCTTCTCAACACAGAATGAGCAAACTTTTCTGCGTGACTTTCTGCCGCCACGAGCGTTTTTATCAAAAGCCATTATGGTATTCTCCTTTTCTTAGAATGGTAATTCGTCTTCCATGTCCTCCGAGCTGAAGTCGGAAGCAGAAGCCGTTGAGAAGGAAGGAGCCTGTGTCTCGGCAGGGGCTGCGGGAGCTGCCGCAGGAGCCGAGTTGCCGCCTTCGTTCTTTGAACCGCAGAATGAAACGTTGTCAGCAACGATTTCAACCGCTGTTCTCTTGGCGCCGTTTTTATCCTCGTAGTTGCGGGTCTGGATGGAGCCCTGAACGGCTATCATGGAACCCTTGTGGAAATAGCGTGTAACGAATTCCGCTGTCTGTCTCCATGCGACTACATTGATAAAATCTGTCTGGCGCTCTTCTCCCGGTCTTACATAAGAACGGTCAACCGCAACGGAAAAGCTTGTTACGCTGATGCCTGATGTGGTTGTTCGAAGTTCGGGGTCTGCAGTGAGACGACCCATGATTACTGCACAGTTAAGCATGTCTGTACCTCCCGATTACTTTGATACGTTGAGGAAACGAAGAACGCCGTCGGTAATACCGAGTACACGCTCAAGCTCAGCCGGGAACTCAGGCTCGGCTGAATAATCGACAACATAGTAGTAACCTTCTGTCTCGTAGTTGATGTCGTACGCGAGCTTGCGTGTACCCCATTCATCTACGTTCGCAATGGTACCGTTCTTTTCGATAAGCGCTTTAAACTTCTCGAAAGTTGCCTGTGCCGCCTCTTCTCCGTTCTTTACAGAGAATACGAGCATGGCTTCATAGTTTTTTGCTGCCATTGTCTTTTACCTCCTTCTGGACTTTTGGCCCTGCGTCTTACATCGCGCAGAGCAAGGATTGCGTGCAATTTATCGCGCGCGTTTTTAAAGTATATACAAAAACACGGGCTCTGTCAATGCTTACTTTGAGAGATTCTTCAGTGACTCGGCCTTGAGATACGCGTTGATAAATCCGTCGATATCTCCGTCCATGACCGCGTTTATGTTACCCATCTCATAGCCCGTCCTCGTGTCTTTCGCGAGTGTGTAGGGCATGAATACATAGTTTCTGATCTGGTTGCCCCAGGCGATTTCGGTCTTTACGCCCTTGATGTCCTCTATCTTTTCGAGGTGCTGCTGCTCTTTGATCTCTATGAGTTTTGACTTGAGCATGCGCATGCAGACCTCGCGGTTCTGATGCTGTGAGCGCTCAACCTGGCAGCAGACGACGATGCCTGTCGGCTTGTGAATTAAGCGAACAGCGGATGAGGTCTTGTTGACCTTCTGTCCGCCGGCGCCTGAGGCGCGGTAGACTTCCATGTCGATGTCCTCGGGACGGAGCTCGACTTCAGTGTCGTCGTTAATCTCGGGCATTACCTCGACTGCGGCGAAGGATGTGTGGCGACGTCCCGCTGCATCAAACGGCGAGACGCGGACGAGGCGGTGTACACCGGCCTCGGATTTCATATATCCGTAGGCGTTCTCGCCCTCGATGATGATGGTGGCGGACTTGAGGCCTGCCTCATCGCCGTCGAGATAGTCCGTTGTGGTGACTTTGAAGCCGTGGCGCTCGCCCCATCTGTTGTAGAGGCGGTAGAGCATGGCGGCCCAGTCCTGGGCCTCGGTTCCGCCCGCGCCGGCGTGGAAAGTCAGTATGGCGTTTGAGTTGTCATATTCGCCTGTCAGAAGCGTGGAAAGGGTCATTGTATCAAGTGCCGCCTTGAACTCGTCAACATTTGCCTTGCACTCGTCAAAGAGGCTTTCATCCTCCTCTTCGTCCGCAAGTTCAATCATGACAAGAGCGTCGTCATACATCTGTGAGAGTTTCTCGTATGACGCCACTTTGTTTTTGAGGTTGCTTGTCCGCTGCAGAACTTTCTGGGAGTTTTCAAGATCGTCCCAGAAACCGTCCTTCGCGGCCTCATCCTCAAGGTTTTTGATTTCCTCTCTCATCTTGTCGAGACCGAGAGCGGCTTTCAGGTCTTCAAGCGGCTTTTCGTTCTCGAGGAGCGAGAGTCTGAGTTCTTCGTATTGGAGCACAAAAATCATCCTTTCACGCGTTTTCATATTATAGTAAAAAACTTTTGTATTGTAAAGTGAAATAATGTATAATTATAAGGATATTTGACACCTAAAAGGAGAAACAGCATGAAATATGACGGTGTTCAATGCCCTGTATGTTTAAAGACTTTTGATGCCTCATCAGATGTCGTCGTGTGTCCCGAATGCGGCACGCCTCATCACAGGGAATGCTATGAGAAAAACGGAGAATGCATAAACGCCGCGAAGCACGGCACGGATTTTGCCTGGGTAAGTCCGATTGCTCCGGAAGTTCCGGAGGAAAAGCCGGAGCCGCAGAACGCGCCGGTGCCCGTGCCGTCCTTCATAACGAAGGGCGAGGCGCCGAAAAACGGTGTGATAGGCGAGATGCGCTCCGACGGAACCGGAAATCAGTTCCCCGAATACAGAGAGATACGCGGAAATGAAAAGATCGGAGACTATACCGTTGATGACTATGCGAAGGTTATCGACAAAAATGTCCCGAGATTCATGCCGAAGTTCATGGCGATGGACAGGAGAAAACGCAAGGTGTCCTGGAACTGGGCTGCGTTGATTTTCGGACCCCTCTACCTCGCGTACAGGAAGATGTACAAGCCCGCGATTCTCTCCATGCTTGTTATCCTCTTCATTCCCATGATATTTATGAGTGATATCACCGATTTCTATAAGGAAACCTATGCACAGTACAACGCAATACTGTCTTCGGACGCGTATGAGACGACTGAGGAGATGAGCGCTGCTCTGGAGGATTTGCAGAATACATTGCCGCAGCCTCCGTATGCTCTGACCGCGGCGTCGTACATTGAGACGGCAGTTGACATTCTCTGCGCTCTCTACGCGAATTACCTGTATAAAAAACACTGTGAAAATGTCCTGAAAAAGGCCGCGACACTTGACGAGGCCAAACGGGAGAAATTCGTAAAACGGCGCGGAGGCAGGAGTCTGCTCGGAATACTGGTTCTGATACTGGCATTTTACGCCGCCGCGATAGTTGTCGGAATTATCTACTACATAATAGGTTCCGATCTGGCGACCGTGCTGCGGAAACTTGTAAAATAAAGGAGAGGCAAATGTTTATCATTGCGGGCCTGGGCAATCCGGGCCGGGAGTATGAACAGACGCGCCACAACATAGGCTTTATCACGGCCAACGCCATAGCGGAAGCGCACGGCGTTAAAATAGACCGGCTGAAGTTTAAGTCCCTGACTGCGACATGCACCATAGGAACTGAGAAGGTCCTGCTTATGAAACCGCAGACCTTCATGAACAACAGCGGCGAGGCAATAGGTGAAGCGGCGCGTTTCTACAAAATCCCGCCTGAGAACATACTCGTGATTGCGGACGACATCTCCTTACCGCCCGGAACCCTGCGGATAAGACGCAAGGGCACGGCGGGAGGTCACAACGGACTGAAGAGTGTCATAAGCCATCTTGATTCAACGGAATTTCCGAGGATAAAGATTGGCGTGGGTGACCGGGAGAATCCCGATGAGGAACTCATGGACTATGTCCTCGGAAAGTTCCCGAGGGAAGATATCGACCTCATGAACGAGACCATAAAGAAAGCGGCAGCTGCCGCGGACCTTATTGTTCAGGGTGAGATTTCAGAGGCGATGAACCTCTACAACACAAAGAAAAAACGAAAGTCTGAGGACGATGAAGACACCCCCGTTTGAAAAAAACGGGGGCTAAAGTCCTGTTTGGGTGAAAAATGAGCGGTTTTGAAAAGGCGCTGTTTGAGAGCGCGGAGTGCAAAAGAATAAGCGAGAGCGTCGGTCGCGGGGCTGTGCCCCTCGGCATACTCGGCGCGTCCGCGGTGCACAAAGCGCTGCTGATTCACGCGCTCTGCGCCGAAAAAAAGAGGCGGGCTTTTGTCGTCACCCCTGACGAGGCCACGGCAAACAGACTCTGCGATGACCTCGTCGCTTTCGGGACAAAAGCCCTCGTTTACCCCGCGAAAGACATAAGTCTGCTGTTTGAGCAGACGCGGTCAAAGGAATATGAGAGACAGCGCATGGGCGCGCTGTCAAACTGGATTTTCGGACAGTGCGATGTAATCGCCATGTCCGGAGCGGCCGCCTGTCAGAAGACAATTTCCGCGGAGATACTGCGGAACAGGGTGACAGACCTCGAGGTCGGTAAGGAGATACCGCTTGACGATATTATCATGTCGCTTGAGGCGGCCGGATACAGGCGGACGGACGAGGTTGAAGGCCACGGACAGTATGCTGTCCGCGGCGGTATTGTCGATTTCTTCCCGCCTGACGCCAAAACCCCCGTCCGCCTTGAACTCTGGGGCGATGAGATTGACAGCATGGCCCGTTTTGACACGGAGAGCCAGAGGCGTACGGAAAACATAAAATCAGTCAGAATCACTCAGAGTGACGAGGTCTTTGCGACGGACGGAAGTGAGCTTGCCGACAGAATCGAGGCGGTCGCAAAGCATCTGAAGAGGGACACCGTAAAACAGAAACTTCTTCGCGAGGCCGATGATATCAGGGCCGGTCTGAAAGACAACTGCCTCGATAAATTTATCAATCTCATTTATGCGGACTGCGCGTCCCCGCTTTCATATCTCGGTGAAACCGATCTGCTTTTTGTCGTTGAGAGCGCGGCGGTAAAGGACAGGACGAACGCGGCCCTGAAGATGCACAGGGAAGAGATAAAGGACGCCCTTGAGACGGGCGACTATGTCAAGCAGCTGGGTGATCTGACAATCGGTTTTTCCGGGCTTGTTGACTGTTATGAAAACTCAAATACCATATACCTCGACAATTTCGCCAGGGGCAGTTTTGACACACCCGAAAAGGAACTGTTCAATGTGACTCTGGGCCAGATGCCCGCCTGGAACGGCACGCTCACGGCGTTGCTTGAATTTGTCGCTGATAAAAAACACAGGACTGTTGTTGCCGCAGGCACCGAAAAAGGCGCGAAAGAACTTGCGAAAGATCTCGCTGACAAGGGATACAAAGCCGAGTATTCAAAAGAGATACCGAATGAGTTTAAGAGCGGAATAACCGTATTGCCGTGTGTTTTCTCGGCCGGATTCAGAATTCCCGATACCGGTTTTGAGCTTGTGACTCACGGACTTGTAAATGCATCTGAAAAGAAACGGTACAGAACGAAGGCAGAGAATGCGTTTCACAGTCTAGATGAACTCCACAGGGGCGACTACATTGTCCACAACATACACGGAATAGGTATTTTTGACGGCATAGAAAGCCTGACCGTACAGGGCGTTGATAAGGATTATATCAAGATAAAATACGCGAAGGGCGATATGCTCTATGTGCCTGTAACACAGCTCGACCTGGTCTCAAAATACATAGGTCCGCGCGATGATTCTAGGACGATAAAGCTCAACCGTCTCGGCGGCGACGGCTGGGAGAAGACAAAGAGCAAGGTCAGGGGCGCCGTAAACGATATGGCGAA
>JAFYJR010000008.1 GCA_017538005.1 Clostridia bacterium
GCCAGAATTACCGCTATGACGAGCACTATGACCACTCTGATGGCGATAACCATGCCTCTTGTGAGCTTGATTTTCTCAGCCAATTGTCTCACCTCCGTAGAATACTTTATTTAAGTAGAGTCCGCATGCCGGAGCGGTTTTTCCCGCGGCCTTGCGGTCTTTGTTTTCAATAATCCGCGGTATGTCATCCGCGTCGATCTTGCCTTCGTTTACGAAGAGCA
Organism: Clostridia bacterium; assembly: GCA_017538005.1. Taxonomy (GTDB): domain Bacteria; phylum Bacillota; class Clostridia; order Oscillospirales; family Acutalibacteraceae; genus UBA1227. The sequence goes on from JAFYJR010000008.1 coordinate 222, forward strand.
AAGTCCCGACCATTATGCGAACCATGTTGTAGAGGAAGCCGTCGCCCGTGACGGAGAATGTGACAACATCGCCGTCACGCGTCACCGAGGCTTCATAGACGGTTCGCGTACAATCCTCTATGTCGGACTTTGCGCCGCAAAAGCCCGTAAAGTCGTGTGTGCCGACGAAGGCCTGCGCGGCCTTGTCAAGTTTAACCTCGTCTATGGGAGTTTTATAGTGCAGCGCCCTTCCCTCAAGGAAAGGATCGGGGGCTTTTGCGTTGTTTATCCTGTAAATATACTGCTTTGCCGTCGCGGAATATCTCGGATGAAAGTCCTCCGGGACATCCTCGCAGGCAAACACACTGATATCGTCGGGAAGTTTGGCGTTCAGCGCGCCCATGAGTCTGAAACAGTCGATATCAGAATCCGTACGGATGGTGCAGCAGTACATATTCGCGTGGACGCCGGCGTCAGTGCGCGAGCAGCCCGTGACATCGAGGCGCTCGCCGAAAATTGCTTCGACGGCGTCCTGCAGCGTCTGCTGCACGCTCACGGCATTCTCCTGTACCTGCCAGCCGTGATACGCGGTGCCTATGTACTTGAGTTTCAAAAGAATCTGTCTCAAATCAAAACTCCCGAAAAATCAGATTACGTGTTGAAAGAAAATGTTGAGGGCCACTACCCCGCCGGTCGCGAGCGCTATGAAAGCGAATCCGAACGCGTCGAGTTTTGTGTACTTCATCAGTTTCATTCTCGTTCTGCCCTCGGCGCCGTGATAACAGCGGCACTCCATTGCGAAGGCAAGTTCATATGCCCGTCTGAAAGACGTGATGAACAGCGGTACGAGAACAGGTATGAGCGCCTTTGCCCTCTGGACGAGATTTCCCGTCTCCAGGTCAGCGCCGCGCGCCTTCTGCGCGTTGGTGATCTTCTCAAACTCTTCTATCAGAGTCGGAATGAAGCGGAGCGCTATCGTCATCATCATGGCAATTGTGTGCACGCCGTTTCGCATAAACTTAAACTTTGAAAACAGCTGCTCAATACCGTCGGTAATAAGCGTCGGGCTCGTAGTATAGGTAAGCAGCGAACTTGCCACAACAAGGGCGCAGATACGGATTATCATGAATACCGCGGTAATCACGCCGCCCGTTGTTATGTGGATGAATTTCCAGTCAAGGAGCGGATCGCCCGTGCGGACATAGAACATGTTTAAAACTGCCGTAAAGGTGATGATTATCGCTATGGGTTTGATGCTCTTTAAGATAACCTTCACGGGAATCTTCGAGAGCGCGACGACAATAATCAGCGCGAGTACAACAAGACCCAGCGACCAGAAGTTTTTGCAGAGGAAGATTATGACAATGTAGACAATCGTCAGAATAAGTTTCATCCTCGGGTCCATACGGTGTATCACGGAGTTACCGGGAAAGAACTGGCCTATGGTAATGTCTTTCAGCATAGAGATACACCCTCCTTCCGGAGCCGGTCTATCTCTGAAACCGCCTGATCGACGGTGTAGATATTGCTCTTTACGGGAATTCCCCGCCTTTTGAGTTCAAGGAACACCTTGGTAATCTGCGGAACATCGAGTCCCACGGAGATAAGACTGTCAGCGTGTCTGTATGTCTCTTCCACGGTGTCAAAACTCATGATCTCGGCGTGGTTCATAACGAGGACTCTCGTGGCAATCTTCGCCACATCTTCCATGGAATGAGAGACTATCATAACCGTGCTGCCCGTTGTGTCACGGTAGTCACGGATCATTTTCAGTATCGCGTCGCGACCCTTCGGGTCGAGGCCCGAGGTCGGTTCATCAAGGATCAGAATCTCGGGCTCCATAGCCATTACTCCGGCTATGGCGACGCGGCGTTTCTCACCGCCCGAGAGATCAAACGGAGATTTTTCCAGCATCTCCTCAGTGACACCCGTAAACGAGGCAGCAGAGAGAACGCGGGATTCTATATCCTCTTCATCAAGGCCCATATTTTTGGGACCGAAGGCTATGTCGGCGAATACCGTTTCCTCAAAGAGCTGATACTCCGGATACTGGAAACACAGGCCGACCTTAAAGCGTGCCTCTTTCAGCGTCTTCTTTGACTCCCAGATATCCTGACCGTCAACGAAGATTTTACCCTCGGTAGGCTTCAGGAGTCCGTTAAAGTGCTGGATGAGTGTGGATTTACCCGAACCCGTATGTCCGATGACGGCAACGAGTTCGCCCTTTTCAATCTCCAGGTTTATGTCTTTCAAGGCAGTCACCTCAAAAGGCGTACCCACGGAATACTTGTATGTTAAATTGTCGGTTTTAAGAATCGACATTTCAGTTCTCCAGTGAATGCATTATCGCGTCGGCGCATTCCCCGTAAGTGAGGATATCGCCGGGAAGTCCGAGCGCCAAAGCAAGTTCTGTCGCCTGCGGGACATCAAGGCCCACGCCTCTTATCTCATCGACATGTCTGAAGACTTCGTAAGGCGTACCTGTAAGGAATACTTTTCCCTTATCCATGACAAGAACTTTGTCCGCGAACGCGGCTTCATCCATGTGATGCGTTATAAAAACTACGGCCATTCCGAGTTCGTCGTGCAGTTTTCTGACCGTGTCCATAACTTCCCTGCGGCCCTTCGGGTCGAGCATGGCGGTGGACTCGTCGAGAACGACGCACTCGGGCTGCATGGCAATTATGCCGGCGATGGCGACCCTCTGTTTCTGGCCGCCGGAGAGTTTATGCGGTTCGTTTTCGCGGAATTCGTACATGCCGACGGCCTTCAATGCCTCGTCGACACGCCGGCGTATTTCCTCGGGCGGAAGCCCCAGGTTTTCGGGACCGAAAGCGACATCCTCTTCAACTACCGTCGCGACAATCTGGTTGTCGGGGTTCTGGAAGACCATACCGACATGCTGTCTGATTTCAAGGGTCCTGTCCTCGTCTTTGGTGCTTATGCCTTTGACGGTGACCTCGCCTTTGTCGGGTATCAGAATCGCGTTGGAAAGTTTCGCCAGCGTGGACTTACCTGAACCGTTGTGTCCGAGCACGGCAATGAAATCGCCGGGATTTACTTCAAAGGACAGATCGGATACGGCCCAGTGCACATTGCCCTGAGTCTCGTCAACCTCATCATCGTAGGTGAAGTATACACCGTCAAATTTCAGTATGCTTTCCAAATGTTTCAGTCCTTTGTCCAGATTGCGGATGCTCCGCAGGGTAAGCACATGCCTGTTTCAGTAACAGGAAGTCCTATCTCATCGCAGGCAACCTTACCGCCGTACTTCGCAGAAACGGTCGAGCCGAGTATATAACTCATAACCGACGGTGAAAGTCCCGCCGTGTAGGAATTTATCAGAACCATCTTCGGGTCGTCAGAGAGAATCTGCGAGGCGAGTTCGACAAACTCATATACCTTGTCCTCAAGCTGCCAGACTTCTCCGCCCGGTCCCCTGCCGTATGACGGCGGGTCCATGATGATTATGTCGTATCTGTTACCGCGTCTTATCTCTCTCTGAATGAATTTCTCACAGTCATCCACGAGCCAGCGGCAGAAGCCGTCCTGAAGCCCTGAGAGGGCGGCATTCTCTTTTGCGTGCGCCACCATACCCTTTGACGCGTCAACATGAACCACGGCCGCGCCTTCGGCCAAAGCGGCCACTGTAGCACCCCCAGTGTAAGCGAAGAGGTTTAAGACTTTAACCTGTCCGCCTTCACCGCAACCGGTACCCCGCGAATTCTTTATGACTTCGCGCAGGAAGTCCCAGTTGACAGCCTGCTCCGGGAAAAGTCCGGTGTGCTTAAAGCCCATGGGTTTGATCTTGAAAGTCAGATCTCTGTAGTTTATGTTCCACTCGTCCGGATGAGGCTTCATGACCTCCCACTCTCCTCCGCCTTTTACAGAACGATGGTAACGGGCATTTGCCTTTTTCCAGTACTCGTTCGTCTTCGGAGTCTTCCAGATGACCTGCGGATCCGGACGGATGAGTATGACATCACCCCACCGCTCGAGGCGTTCGCCGTCCGAGCAGTCTATGAGTTCATAGTCTTTCCAGAGTTCCGTGTTACGCATGCTGTCTCTCAATCATCAAAAAGTTTTGTCTGTCCGGCAATGGTCTTTCCTCCGGACTTGTCGTCATAGTTGTATCCGAGGTGCTTATAGCCCGCGGGCGTCACCATACGGCCGCGCGGCGTCCTTGAGAGGAAGCCTATCTGCATGAGATAGGGTTCGTAGACATCTTCTATGGTTATGGCTTCCTCGCCTATCGCCGCCGCGATGGTGTCGAGACCGACGGGACCGCCGTTGTAGTTCTTTATCATGGCGGTGAGGAGCATTCTGTCTATATTGTCGAGACCGAGGGGATCTATTTCCATCCTTGCAAGAGCAAGTTCCGCTGTCTCCTTTGTTATCGTTCCGTTGCCGACTACTTCCGCGAAGTCGCGGGCGCGCTTTAAGAGTCTGTTCGCTATACGAGGTGTGCCGCGTGAGCGCGAAGCGAGTTCTGTCGCGCCCTCCTCGTCTATACCTATCTCCAGAACTCCCGCGGAGCGCTTAACGATACCCGCGAGTTCTTCAGGTGTATAGAGTTCAAGACGAAGGATTACACCGAAGCGGTCACGGAGCGGAGCGGTTATCTGACCCGCGCGCGTCGTGGCGCCGACGAGGGTGAACTTCGGCAGGTCCAGTCTTATGGACTGCGCCGAAGGACCTTTGCCGATAATGAGATCGACGGCGCCGTCCTCCATCGCCGGATAAAGAATCTCTTCAATCTGGCGTGAGAGGCGGTGAATTTCATCGATGAACAATACATCGCCGTCGTTTAAGTTTGTGAGAAGGGCCACAAGGTCACCCTGTTTCTCAATAGCCGGACCGGATGTAACACGGATGTCAACGCCCATCTCCGCGGCAATAATGCCCGCGAGTGTCGTCTTACCGAGTCCGGGAGGGCCGTAGAGAAGCACATGGTCCATGGGCTCGCCGCGGCGTTTGGCGGCATCGATATAGACCTTGAGGTTTTCCTTGACCTTCTCCTGGCCGATGTACTCGTTTAAAGTCCTGGGGCGGAGCGAGTACTCGACCGAGGCGTCATCTTCATTTTTGTAATGAGGGTCGACGTATCTGCTCTCGAAGTCCATATCTTCAGTGTTGAATGTACTTGTATTCACTGTCTCCCCTCCTTATCTTCCGAGTTGTTTGAGAGCCTGCTTGATAAGCTGCTCCACCGGCAGGCTCTGGTCACAGTTGCCTACGGCTATCGCCGCCTCCGACTGACTGTATCCGAGTCCGACAAGGGCCGCTATCGCCTTCGGCGCCTCGCCCTTGCCCGTAGATACGGCAGTCGCCTGCGCGAAGGTCACGCCTCCGGCGGTGCCGCCGAGCTTGCCGACCTTGTCGCGAAGCTCAAGGCATACGCGCTGTGCGACCTTCGGTCCCACGCCCTGTGCCACGGTTATAGCCTTCGCGTCGCCTGAAGCGATGGCGAGATAGAGCTGCGAAGGTGTCATCTCGGAGAGAATGGCGAGTCCCGCCTTCGGACCCACACCGGAAACGGATATGAGCATCTTGAAGGCGTCGAGTTCCTCCTTGTCGAAGAAACCGTAGAGATCCATGACATCCTCACCCACCTTGAGGTAGGTATAGAGAGTCACTTTTGAGCCGATCGGTCCGAGTTCCTTGAGAGTATTCAGAGTCACATAGCACAGATAAGCGACACCATTGCAATCTACCGCTGCGGTGTTGTTGTCAGTGTATGCAAGTTCTCCTGTAAGACTGAAAAACAAAGGAATTCTCCTCTCTTTATATACGCGCATTATTACCCACTTTAACGATTTATTTTACCACACGCAAGTGCAAATATCAATCGGTTTACATAATTAAAACGAGCCGGCGTATTGCCGGCTCGTCTTCTCATATTCCCTTTCGCTCGGAAAGTTTTCGTTTGCTCGGCGCCGCCGAGAGGCCCGAGCCGCCGACATGGCCGTGGCAGATGGCCATGGCGAGGGCATCCGCGGTGTCATCCGGCTTCGGCACCTTTGTAAGGCCGAGAATATTCTTGGTCATCTGCATGACCTGCTTCTTGTCGGCCTTGCCATAGCCCGTTACCGCCTGCTTCACCTGAAGCGGCGTGTATTCATATACCGGAAGCGAGTTGTTCTCGGCGCACAGCAGAAGCACGCCGCGCGCCTGTGCTACGTCGATTGCGGTCTTTACATTGGTCTGGAAGAAGAGTTTTTCCATGGCGAGCGCATCGGGATGGGTGCGCTTGATGATATAGTCCATATCCTCGTAGATTTCCTGCAGGCGCTTGCCGAAAGGAGTGTCCTTGTCGGTCGTTATCGCGCCGAAATCCACAATCTGAAACTTCGCTTTTTCATAGTCCAGAATACCCCAGCCGACTATGGCATAACCGGGGTCAACGCCGAGAATTCTCATTTCTTTCCTTTCTTTCCGAGGTGCATCTCACGCATACCCTCAACTTCATCACAGACCGCTTTCAGATCACAGTGCTCACAGTCGAGGTCAATACCGTCAAGGATGTGTGACAACGCGTTTGTGATATCAAATACAGAATTTGCCTTGCTGTTCAGTTCCTTAATTATATCCTGATCCGTCAGAAAGATTATCCGCACGGCAAGGACATTCTCGTTTTCTTTGTATGCTTTTATGTAGGTATTGCCTATTTGTCTGAAACTCAGACCGCGGGAGAGAGCATCTTTCGAGACACGCACGCGCTCCTGGTTTGACTCGGCAGACACACGCACCATATACCCTTTGGGATGAACATGATAACGCACAAATTCCATCTGCTGAATGGCCGCGTGTGCCGCGTCCTCATCGCCGATATCCTTTACGCCGAGGAAAACTATACGCGCAAACGAAACATCACCGGAAAGTTCCGGCAGATCCCTGCCGCAGAGTACCACTTCATCCTTCAGAACAAGGTCCTGCGTGGTCGTGACACATGTAAAGTTCGCGGAAGATGTACCCGAACCGCCGAGTTCGAATGCCTGGTCACGCTGCATAATAAGTTCGCTCCGCTCGGAGCATTCCCAGGTATCAGCAGCGTCAAAATCCCAGGTTTTTGAGATGAGAGCGGCTGTATTTTCAGTTGTCTCTCTTATGATACCGTCAAACAATTCCATAGTTTAAAGTCCCATCTTTGTAATTACGGTTTTCGCGCCGAGAAGCAGAGCTGAATCCTCAGGCAAAGCGAATACACTGTCACCGAGAATATCGTTCTGAGTCTGGTTGTCATCCGGGCCGATGACGGCCAGAACTTCTGCGCCTGCGACCTTTTCGGGCGCAAGGTCAGGCCGTGTCGCGCGGTTTATAACCGCACCGACCTTGTCATACATGACAAGCTCATCGGCCACTTTCATGATAACCTCGAGTACGCCTGTACCCTTTTTACTCTGGTCGCTTATCAGAAGAAGATGCGTCACCTTTTCCATGACCCTTCTGTTTATCTGTTCAATGCCGGCCTCGCCGTCAATTACGACATAATCAAAGTCGCCGGCGAGCATCGATATTACTTCACGCAGATAAGTATTTACCGCGCAATAGCATCCCGCGGCTTCAGGTCTGCCTATGGCGATAAAACCGAAACCGTTCTTCTCTTTCATTGCGTCAATAAGACGGAATTTCGCTTCCGCCAAAATGTCCTGTGTATCCCGGAGTTTCTCCGTAACATCGCTTGCGACGCGCTTTCGTATGTCGTCGAGTGTCTCGTCGACCTCGACGCCCAGAGCCGTCGCAAGGCCTATGGCGGGGTCGGCATCTATAGCCAGGATGCGCTTGTCGGGATACTGCTCGACGAGCAGCCTGACAATCGCGGCCGAGAGCGAAGTCTTGCCGACCCCGCCCTTGCCCGTAACGGCAATTATTTTGGTGTTGTGTTCCATAAGAGACCTCGTATTCGTACAGATTTACATAAAATGTTGATTTTTAAACAACTTTCGTGTTATTGTATGTATACACATCAAAACGCGACCGGAGATGAGATAATGGACAGACGCGTAAAAAAAACTCAGACTGCCATCCGCAAAGCTTTTACTGAACTCATCAAAGAAAAAGGCAATGTTGACGAAATCACGATAAAGGAAATAGTCGATCGCGCGGATATTTCAAGGAGTACTTTCTATACCCACTATTCGGATATTCTGGAACTCACTGATGATATAAGCAATATGTTTGCCGAAGAGATCGCTGAGCTTGTAATCGACACGCACAAGCGTATTGACGGCAATGAATCATACGACCATATTTACCTGGAAGTACTGAATTATATGCTTGACAGAAAAGAACTGACCAGGGTCATGCTGACAGATATGAGAAACACGGCGCTGAGCAACAGAATCGCCGATCTCATCATGGAGAGAATGGAAGACTACTACAGAAGCAAGCACAGAATTCACGACGAGAATCTGCTTCGCGGCACAGCCACCTTCTGGACAAGCGGAGTACTCGGTATTATGCGCGACTGGGCGCGTTATGATTTCAAGTACGATGTAAATCAGATGAGCGATATCATTACCCGCTCAATAGCGACATGCGCCACAATCTTTTCAAAAGAAAATATCTGATGTCATTATACCATTTTTGCAGGCAAAAAGAAAACGGCTTTGAGAAATCAAAGCCGTTTTTTTGTCAGCTTTTCAGAAATCAGAACAGGAAGTTCGCAAGAAGACGAACATCCTTCATGGCCTGAATTCTGCCTGCACGGTCAAGTGACGGTACAGGAGCCTCAACCCAGTCGCAGTCAAGGTTCTTCGCCGCAAGTTCCGGTATCGTGTAGAGACCGTCGTCGTACGCGTCAAAGTGCGGCTCAGTGGGATCTCCTATGGCCGCAAGCGCAAGTTTGATGAAATACTTACGCAGCGCGCCGACACCTATAAGCGGCAGATATTTCATATCAGCCTGACCCGGAAGCGTGGGCATCATGGAAAGAGCTACGCGGACAGCGAGGTTGTTGACTTCGCCGCAGCCGCGGATCCAGAGGAAACCGCCGAGAGAAGCGAGTTCTTTCGCGGGAGCGGAGCACTCGCCGCATACGAGCTTGACGCCCTTCATGGCTTTGAGTTCCTCAAGCGAGTATGCTTTGCCGTCCTCGCCTACCCAGTATTTCTTACCCTCATACTCGGCACCGTTGCCGACAACGACGATAAGAGCCCTGTTCTTGTTGAGCTGATAGGTGTAAGAGGCATACATAACCTCGAAGGTTGTTCCGAGTGAAGCGATACAACCGCCCGCGCAGGTGTCTTCCATAGCAAGAACGAAGTCGCGGTCGTTGCCGGTGAGCTTTTCAAGCTTCGGCGCGCGGCTGTTCGTATGGCCGACGTAAAGTTTTACGTTGGGCCAGTTCTCGTGGAACCTGTCGCTGTAGAGCGTGGGTTCCGCAGGGCGGAATTTGACTATCTTCTTCTTTCCGACAACCTTTACGTCGGGATCGCCGAAGCCGCGCTTGCCGGCCTCGATGAGAAGCTTGTTCTTTTCGGGATCAAAGCCCATCATCTCGGTAACAACGCGGTCTACCTCAACCGAGTTCGTGCCCGTAACTATGGTGTTCATGAGCACAGGATCGTTCGGTCCGGGCGTATTTCCCTCGCCGCCGACGATACCGTCAACAACGGTGAGATCGGGTTTGAAGAGATAAAGAAGGTCGGACAGTTTCTTGTCTATCTGCCATGTATGGTTTCTGTATCTCATGTTGCATGAGAAAGTACCCATGGCATTCTTGAAGCCGAGTGTAACACCGGTGTAGATATTACACTTCATCTTCGGATGCGAGACATAGAGTCTCTCGCCTTTTATGACTGCGGAAATGATGCGCGGA
>JAFYJR010000070.1 GCA_017538005.1 Clostridia bacterium
GATATAGACCAGTCGCCGATAGGCAGACAGCCTTCCTCGAACCCGGCGACTTACACAAATCTCTTCAACGATATCCGTTCACTGTTCGCCGCAACCTCCGACGCGAAGATACGCGGTTACGCACCGGGCCGTTTTTCGTTCAATGTAAAGGGCGGCCGCTGTGAGTCCTGTAAGGGCGACGGTATAGTAAAGATAGAGATGCACTTTCTGGCTGATGTCTATGTTCCGTGTGAGGTCTGCGGTGGTTCGCGGTATAATCGCGAGACGCTTGAGGTCAAATACAAGGGCAAGAACATCGCTGATGTACTCGCGATGACAGTTGATGAGGCCGTTGAGTTTTTTGACGCTGTTCCCAGAATCAGGAACAGACTTCAGACACTGAAAGATGTCGGTCTCGGATATGTCACGCTCGGCCAGCCCGCGACAACTCTCTCGGGCGGCGAGGCGCAGCGCGTCAAGCTCGCCACCGAGCTTTCGAAGCGCGCGACAGGCCGTACTTTCTATATACTTGACGAGCCGACAACCGGTCTTCACTCGGCGGATGTTGAAAAACTGCTTGAAGTTTTACAGAGACTCGTGGATACCGGAAACACGGTGCTTGTCATCGAACATAACCTGGATGTCATCAAATCCGCGGACTATATCATCGATCTCGGCCCCGAGGGCGGAGACGCCGGCGGTACGGTCGTTGCGACCGGTACTCCGGAAGAGGTGGCATTAATAAAAACTTCCTATACAGGTCAGTACTTGAAAAAAGTTATAAAATAAGCTAAAATTGGTTTTAGTTTTATTTTAGGAGTTTTATTATGCTTGCCTGGTTATTCGGAGCCGAGTCTTCGTTCATAAAAGCTTTGGTCTATAATCTCATCACATGCTCTGCGCTTTTGCTGTTCGGGGCATTTGTGTACGCGGTACTTGTCGGTATTCCGGCCGTTACCGTGAAGCTCGCAAACAGAAAATAATAAATGAAGCCCGGCGGCTCGCCGGGCTTGTTATCTTTATTACAGGAGAACAAAAATGGCGGAACTTAACGATTTTACCCCGCAGGAAATTGAATATCTTACCCTTTTGTCTAAAGATTTTCCCACTGCCCAGGATGCCGTTACCGAGATCATAAATCTCAACGCCATCTTGAATCTTCCGAAGGGCACGGAGCATTTCATGTCTGATATTCACGGCGAATATGAGGCGTTTACCCATATTCTCAGAAGCGCTTCCGGCGCGATAAAAGAGAAGATAGATATGCTCTTCGCGGATAAACTTGACGATGACCAGCGCGCTACGCTCGCGACACTGGTTTACTATCCGACTGAGAAAACCGCTGACATCACAGAGGAGATGTCGGACGAGGTAAAAGAGGACTGGTACCGCACCAATCTGTCTTACCTCATAGAACTCTGCCGCTTTGTCTCCACGAAATATACCCGCTCAAAAGTCCGTAAGGCGATACCGCACGGCTACGCCTATGTTCTTGACGAACTGCTGAACACTGACTACACCGTTCACAACAAGAAGGAATACTACGACAACATTCTGGACTCCATTATCCGTATGGGTAAGGCGCCGGAATTTATCCGTGTAATCTGCCATGTCATTCAGAGACTGATTGTAGATCATCTCCATATCGTCGGCGATATATTTGACCGCGGACCGCGTGCCGATATTGTTATGGAAGACCTCATCCGTCATCACAACGTCGACATCCAGTGGGGTAACCACGACATCGTCTGGATGGGAGCCGCCTCGGGCTCGCGTGTCTGCATTGCCACGGTGCTTTCGAACTCAATCCGTTACAACAACCTTCATGTTGTCGAAAACGGATACGGCATAAGCCTTCGTCCTCTCGCGGTGTTCGCGAACGAGTGCTATGCGAATTCGGATACATCGCGATTCGTAGCGGATATAGAGGACACTGACGAGACGGGACGTAAACTGACGGTCAAAGATCTCGAACAGACGGGACGCATGGCAAAGGCCATAACAATTATTCTGTTCAAACTTGAGGGCCAGACGATAATGCGCCATCCCGATTTCGGCATGGATGACAGACTGCTTCTCGACAAGATTGACTATGAGAAGGGCACCATAGTTCTCGGCGGAAAAGAGTACGAGCTTCTCGACAAGGATTTCCCGACGATAGATCCGAAGAATCCTTATGACCTCTCGGACGAGGAAGAGGAGGTTATGGCAGAGATAAGAGCCAACTTCCGCGCTTCCGACAAACTTCAGAAACATGCCCGTTTCCTTTACTCAAACGGATCAATGTACCGCTGCTATAACGGTAACCTGCTCTTCCACGGCGCTGTTCCGATGGACGAGGAGGGCAACTTCAAAAAATTCAACTATGACGGTAAAGAGTATTACGGCAAATCACTGTTTGACTACTGCAATCTCCAGGCCAAGAACGGTTTCTTTTCGCCCGAGGGATCAGAGGAGAAGCAGACCGGAACGGACTTTATGTGGTGGCTCTGGTGCGGCCGTGTCTCACCGCTCTTTGCCCGTGACAAGATAACTACATTCGAGCGTCGCTTAATCGGGGACAAGGAACTCATAAAAGAGGCGAAGGACCCGTACTACCAGGTGGTTCAGACAGCCGCCGGATGCGAATACATCCTCCGTGATTTCGGACTGGGCGGTCCTCATTCGCATATTGTCAACGGTCATACCCCGGTAAAGGCCGGTTCGGGCGAGAGCCCCGTAAAAGGTGAGGGCAAACTCATCGACATCGACGGCGGTTTCTGCAAGGCCTACCAGAAGACTACGGGCATCGCCGGTTACACACTGATTTACAATTCGTACATGATGCGCCTGTCTTCACATGAGGCATTCACTTCACGTGAAGACGCGATTAAAAATAACAGAGACATCCTGTCGGCATCTGTCGTTTTTGAACGGCTTGATGACCGCATCAAGGTAGGCGAGACCAACAAGGGCCGGATTCTCAAGGCCCAGATGGCGAGTCTTGAAAAACTTCTTGACGCTTACAAACAGGGTATAATTCAGGAGCAAAACTCGTAAGAACATATGGAACGCAAGAAATGGAAACTCGCACAACTGAATAAAGATCTTGCCGCGAAAATCGCCGAAGACTATTCGGTCGATCCGTTTGTTGCGCTCATTTTGTCCGGACGCGGCGTGACGACCGAAGAGGAGATAAATGATTTTCTCGGCCGGACGCCCATGGAAATCGATCCTTTCCTTTTGCCTGACATGCAAAAGGCAGTGGACAGGATCAATGATGCAATATTTGACTTTGAGAAAATCTGTATCTACGGCGACTATGATGCCGACGGAATAACTTCCACCGCCGTCCTGTACTCCTATCTTGAAGCGCAGGGAGCAAATGTCACATATATGCTTCCCGACAGGACAGAGGACGGATACGGCTTAAGCCGCGCCGTCGTCGACAAGATAAAGGCGCTCGGCACAGAGCTGATAATAACCGTCGACAACGGCATAGCGGCTATAGATGAGGCGAAGTACATAAAGGAATTGGGGATGGAACTCATCGTTACGGACCATCATCTTCCCGGCGATGAACTTCCCGACTGTGTGGCGGTTGTTGACCCCCACAGGGAGGATTCCGACTGCCCGTTCAAGGATTACTGCGGCGTCGGCGTGGCGTTTAAACTCTGCTGCGCCATAGAGGGCGACAGTCAGACCGTTACCGACGATTTCATCGATCTTGTCTGCATAGGCACTGTCGCCGATATCGTGCCGCTTAAAGGGGAAAACAGGCGCATAGTCAAACTCGGCCTTAATGCCATAAACGAGTTTAAACGCCCCGGTGTTGAGGCACTCTGCAAAGTCGCGGGTCTCGAGGATAAAGAGATTCTCTCGACAAATATTTCCTTTGCGCTCGCGCCGCGAATAAATGCCGCAGGCCGTATGACTCATCCCGAAAGGGCTCTTGAGCTCTTGCTCTGCGAGGAGCCGGAAACCGCTCTCGAGATGGCAAACGAACTGAACGATGCCAACGCGCAGAGACATGAAGCTGAAAACAAAATTCTGAAAGAAACCAACGCGATGATATACGAGAATCCGAGACTCGCTCATACGCCTGTCATCGTCGCTCACGGCGAGAACTGGCATGAGGGTGTTCTCGGCATCGTCGCTTCAAAGGTTATAGATATTTTCCAGCGTCCCACAATAATCCTGACGAGCAGAGGAGACGGCTTCTCTCGCGGCTCCGCGAGAAGCGTTGAAGGCTTCTCGATGTTTGATGCCCTGACCGCCTGTTCGGAACATCTTGAGATGTTCGGCGGACATTCCCAGGCTGCGGGTCTCACTATTAAAGACGATGAGATAGAAGCTTTCACTGAAGCGTTGTGTGATTATGCTTATCAGCACTTTGATTTTTATCCCACTCTCAACATAGACTGCAAACTCAACACCGAGAGTATCGATGTTGCGCTTGTGGATTCGCTCAGGAAACTTGAGCCGTACGGCTGCGAAAATCCTTCGCCGCTCTTCGGCATTTTCAATCTTGTCGTCGACGGCATCACCGAACTCGGAGACAAGAAACAGCACCTGCGCATTTACGACCACAAGGAGGGAAGACAGAACCAGATTACTCTCATGTATTTCAATGTCGCCCGCGGCGCTTTCCCTCACAAACAGGGCGATAAGTTCGACGCTGTCGTTTCACTGAGCAAAAACGTCTGGAACGGCCAGGAAAGGGTCTCAATTGTCATAAAGGACACCAGACCTGCCGGCGCGGACGACGAGCTTATGGACCGCTGCGCAAAGCTCTACGACAAGGTCGAATTCCGCACAAAACTCACACCCGAAGAGGCGGAATTCGCTTTGCCTGACAGGCCGCTTTGCGCGCGCCTTTACACGTTCCTGAAGAAAAATCCGGGAATCAATTTCAATTCCTTCGAATACATTGCCGACAAAGTTATGGAAGGCGGGGACAACCTCTGCAAGGTCCGTGTTGCCATGCTTGCCATGATTGAAACAGGCATTGTGTTTGTTGAAAAGACGGGTACGATTACATTGCCCGAAACAGTGGAAAAGGTTGATCTGAATAATGCTCCTGCAATGGTGTATCTGAAGGAGATGAGAACACTTGGCTGAATATGACGACAAATTCGGCGAACTGAAAAAAAGGCTGTCCGAACAGTATTCGGAAGCTGAAATAGAAAAAGTTACCGAGGCGTACAAGTTTGCCAAGGAAGCTCATAAAGGCCAGTGCAGATACTCCGGCGAGCCGTATATCATGCATCCGGTCGCGGTTGCGGGCATTCTGTTTGATCTCGGTATGGACTATGAGTCCCTGATGGCGGCCCTTCTTCACGACACGATAGAGGACACCGGAACGGGGCTCGACAAACTGCGCGAACTTTTCGGTGAGGATGTCGCAAACCTCGTTGACGGCGTCACCAAACTCGGTAAAGTTCCTCTCGAGACGAGAGAGGAGAGACAGGCTGAAAATGTCCGCAAGATGTTCATCGCGATGTCGAAGGACATCAGGGTCGTTATCATCAAACTTGCCGACCGTCTTCACAATATGAGAACTCTTGAGTACATGCGCGACCAGAAACGCCGCGACAAGGCTCAGGAGACGCTTGAGATATACGCTCCCATAGCGCACCGACTCGGTATCCGTACCGTCAAGGAGGAACTCGAGGACCTCTCAATCCGCTATCTTGACCCCGTGGGTTACAAGGAGATTGAGGACCTGGTAAACCGCAACGACAAGGTTCATCCGAACTTTATTCCGGATACAATTGCCGCAATTTCGGAGCGCGTACACGAACTGATTCCCGACGCGAAGATAGACGGACGCCGCAAGAGCGTTCACGGCATATACCGGAAGATGTATATCCAGAACCGTGAGTTTGATGAGATCTACGATGTTTACGCCATCCGTATCATCGTGGACAATGTAGTTGACTGCTACAACTGTCTCGGCATAATTCATGATATGTATCACTCGCTTCCGGGCCGCTTCAAGGATTACATAAGCACCCCAAAGTCAAATATGTACCAGTCGCTTCATTCTACCGTAATCAGCCCGGAGGGCATCCCGTTTGAGATTCAGATCCGAACCTGGGAGATGCACCATACCGCCGAGTACGGAATCGCGGCGCACTGGAAGTACAAACTCGGAGTCTCCGGCAAGGACGGAGATTTTGAGCAGCGACTCGCGTGGGTCCGTCAGGTCCTTGAGAGTCAGCAGGATTCAGACGATGTCGAGGATCTTGTAACAACTCTGAAAACCGATTTCGTTCCCGACGATGTATTCGTATTCACGCCGAAAGGCGATGTTATCAATATTCCGTACGGTTCGACAGTCATAGACTTCGCTTACGCCATTCACACGCAGGTCGGTCACAAGATGACCGGCGCGAAGGTCGACGGCCGTATCGTTCCGATCGACTACAAGGTCAAGACCGGACAGATTGTTGAAATTCTCCGATCGAACGACCCCAATAAGGGACCTTCGCGCGACTGGCTCAACATAGCAAAAACTTCAAGCGCCAGGACGAAGATTCGCGGATGGTTCAAGAAGGAACGCCGTGAGGAAAACATAGAAGAGGGTAAAGCGGAGTTTGAGAAGGAACTCCGAAAGAACGGCATCCGTCTATTTGACGAGGAACTTGAAGGCTTTATCAGGACTCTTGCCGAGAAAAAAGGCTTTGACGATATCGATGAATTCTTCGCTGCGATAGGATACAGGAGTATCTCGCTTGAAAAACTCATGCCGTTCATGAAGGATGAGTACACCCGTATTCTCAAGGCTTCAGAGGGGCCGCGTGACGAGATAGTCGTCACGGCAAAGCCGCATCACAGCGCGAGCCCCGAGGGTATAGTTGTCGAGGGTATCGACAACTGCCTCGTCAAACTCGCCAAGTGCTGCAATCCTTTGCCCGGTGACGACATCATCGGTTTCGTCACGCGCGGCCACGGTGTCTCGGTACATAAACGCGACTGCACCAATGTACCGTTCAACATCAAGGATTCCGCCGAACCCGAAAGATGGATTAAAGTCTATTGGGACGCAAATGTAAAAGAGGAGTTCAACTCCACTCTCGATATTTACTGTATCTCGCGTATAGGACTGATGGCCGAGGTATCGACAACACTCGCAACCATGCATGTTGATATCCGCTCCATCTCCACGCGCGACCTGAAGGACGGCACAAAAGTCCTGACTATGACCATTGCCGTGAACGGCGTAGAGCATCTGAACAATGTTATCAGGTATCTGAAAAAGATTGACGGTGTTCTCTCCGTGGAAAGAACAGGTGTGTAAATGAAAGTTTCCAAAGTGGTTCTGGGACCCGTTGATACGAACTGCTATATCGTTCTGGAAGAACAGTCCGGACTCGGCGCGGTTATCGATCCCTCTGTTTATACGACTGAGCTGCTTGACGCCATAGAGGCGTCGGGTATGACAAAGTTGCAATATATCATCCTGACTCACGGACACTCTGACCATATCCTCGGTGTCTATGACCTCAAGAAAAAATATCCCGACGCGACAGTCGTAATCGGTGATGATGACGAAATATGCCTTATGAGTGCTGCCTGCTCACTGGCAGCCGACCTCGGGCTGGAACAGCAGCCCATGCACGCAGATAAAGTCGTAAAGGACGGGGACACATTCTTCTTCGGTCCGATAGAGGTAAAGGCCGTCTCGACACCGGGACACACACCTGGCAGTATCTGCTATCTTTTCGACAATATCATGTTTTCCGGCGATACATTGTTCTGCCGTACCTGCGGCAGGACGGATCTCTTCCGCGGCAATCTCGCCGATATGCACGAGTCTATCCAGAAACTCGGAAAACTCGCGGGAGATTTCATTGTCTATCCCGGACACGGTCCGTCGACTACGCTCGACTCAGAGCGCAAGACAAACAGATTTATGAGGAAAATAGAATGGTCCTTGCTGTAAATGTCAGCGAGTATTCCTATGAACTCGAAAAACTGACATGTTCATTCTTTCCCGAGGAACATGTCGATGTGCTGATAAACGGCCTGAAAAAGGACGGATCAAAACCGCGGGAAGATATTCTTTCATCGAGTACAGCTGTTTCTGTCAATGTATCTTCAGACTCAACAGTGGTTGAGTATTGTCAGGACGGCAAAACCGTTCTGGAAATGACGGAAACCGGAACTTCGGAACTGCATGCCGCGAGACTCCTGTACAAGGTTCTTTCAAAGGTTCTGGACAGAGAGCTCGGCTGGGGCATTCTGACAGGCATTCGTCCCTCAAAGCTTCTGATTCATCTCATGGAAGAAAACGGCAGGGAAGAGGGTACAGAGGCGTTTAAAACGCAGTATCTCGTCAGCGACAAAAAGACTTCGCTTGCCCTGTCAGTTGCCGACGCGGAAGAGAGGATAATCAAAACCTCAAAACCGAATTCCTTCAGTCTTTATATATCCATTCCTTTCTGTCCCTCAAGGTGTTCGTACTGCTCATTTGTTTCGAGCGCCGTGAACACCGAAACGGTGCGAAAGGAGTTTGAACCTTATTTTGAGAATCTCCTTAAAGAGATTGAATACACCGCGGAAACAGCAAAAAGCTGCGGCCTCGAATTGCTCTCGGTTTATGTGGGCGGCGGTACACCGTCGACATTGTCCGCAGAGCAGATAAGGCGCCTGCTCAAAACCGTGAATCACGGTTTTGATATGAGCGCCTGTACGGAGTTTACTTTTGAGGCCGGTCGACCCGACACCATAACGACGGACAAGCTTGCAGCCTGTCTCGAGGGCGGTGTCGACCGTATCAGCATCAATCCGCAGACAATGTCCGACGATGTTCTTGCCGCGGTGGGCAGAGCCCACACGGCAAGTGACGTCATCAAGGTTTTTGATGACGCCCGCCGCCTCGGCTTCAAAAACATAAACATGGACCTCATCGCCGGACTTCCGACAGATACTTTCGAGGGCTTTAAGCACAGTCTTTCAGAACTGATTAAACTCTCGCCTGAAAGTATTACAGTTCATACGCTTGCGTATAAGAGGTCTTCTGACCTCGATTACAGGGACGGACTCTTCTCCGCGACGCGCAATGTGTCTCTTATGGTGGACTTCGCGAATGACACGCTTTACGCGAACGGCTACATTCCTTACTACATGTACCGTCAGGCAAAATCCGTCGGAAATCTCGAAAATGTCGGCTGGTGCAAACCGGGCTTCGAGTCCCGCTATAACATCTTTATGATGGAGGAGTGTCACACCATACTCGCGTGCGGCGCGGGAGCGGTTACGAAGCTGAAGGAACCGGGCGGCATGCAGATAAGCAGGATATTCAATTTCAAATATCCGTTTGAGTACAACAGCAATTTCGCTGAGCAAATAAACAGAAAGAAAGCGATATCAGAATTTTATGGACACACCGGTATATCAGAAAACTGTTAACCTCGAAGTTATCAGAAACCCGATGGAATTCGTGATGAAATGCGAGCGAAACTATTCGGCAAGTCTTCAGCAGATAGTTCGCGAAATCATTGCGCGACCGGGTGACAACAAAATAATTATGCTCTCGGGCCCGAGTTCTTCAGGAAAGACCACGGGAGCCAATATGCTTGCCCGCTTTTTCCAGAAAGAGGGCTATAATGCCAATGTCATATCCCTGGACGATTTCTATCGCAACAGGGACGACATCGAACCCGGTCCCGACGGACAGCGCGACTTTGAGGTGGTCACCGCGCTTGATGTTGATCTGATTCAATCAACCCTGAAAGACCTGGTTGAAAAGGGCGAGACCATGCTGCCTTATTTTGATTTCGGGTCCGGCATACGTACCGATAATTTTGCAAAACTTCATCTCGATAAGGGCGATGTGGTCATCATTGAAGGTCTTCACGCGATAAATCCCGTATTTACCGAAGGCCTTGACAGTGACTGTGTTATCAGGATTTATGCCTCCACGCGTTCCGATATTCTTGATGAGGACGGTTCGGTTCTCTTTTCAAAGAGAGATGTGCGTTTCCTGCGCAGGGCAATCCGGGATTACAATTTCAGATCCGCGCCGGTTGAACTTACTCTCTCAATGTGGGCTAAAGTTCTGGAAGGTGAGGACAAGTATCTTGCTCCGCTCATTGACATTGCGGATTATGAAATCAACTCGCTTCACCCTTATGAGGTCTGCATTTACAAGGAAACTCTTTCTCAGCTTTTTGCCGAGGTACCTGAGGACAGTGAGTATTACAAGTATGCCGTTGAACTTAAAAACAAACTTGAAAAAGTCACGAGACTCGGCAAGGATATTATCCCTAAAAGCTCGCTTCTTCGCGAATTTGTCGGATAGGAGGATGACTGCTTGGAAGATAACAGAAGGCAGAGTCAGTCGCTTTTAAGCGGCGCCATGCTGCTGATGATGACAACCGTCATCGTCCATGTCATCAATATCTTCTACAAGATACCGATTACCTACATAATCGGTGAGATAGGCCGCGGATACTTTACCTCGGCCTATGAGCTCTATACTCCGATTTACGCGATATCCATGGCGGGATTGCCTGTCGCGGTCTCCAAGATGATTTCGGAGCGCATGGCGACCGGAAGGTACAAAGAAGTGAGAAAGGTCAGGGACGCCGCCAAGCGCGTTTTCCTGATAACCGGCATTTTAGGCACCGCGATTATTCTCGGTCTCGCTTATCCGTTCTCGCACTACATCATCGGCTCTCCGAAGGCATTCTACAGTATTCTCGCAGTAGGACCGTCCATCTTTATCTGTTGCGTAATGTCGACTTACAGAGGCTATTACGAGGGCCTGAGAAATATGCGTATCACGGGCTATTCGCAGGTCTTTGAGTGTATCGGAAAACTCTGCTTCGGACTGCTGTTGTCGCAGCTTGTCCTGAAAACGGGCCTCGATCACTTCAGGGCTGACGGTACGGCTTTCGGCGTGGTATGTGAGAACAAGATTGATGTAATCAACGCCGCCGCGCCATACACCGCAGCCGCTGCGATCTTCGGCGTGACCATAGGAACATTCCTCGCTCTTATCTACTGTTTCATTGTCTATCACACAAAAGGCGACGGTATAACGGAAGAGGAACTTCTCGGCTCGCCGGAACCCGAGGAGACCGGTAAGCTTGTTAAGACACTTATAAGCACGGTAATACCCATAGCGACATCTGCGCTTGTTCTTAATGTCACAAATCTTATAGACACTTCCACCGTACAGAGCAGGCTCAAACATGCCGTGGCGATAGGGGAAGGCACGATAAGGGATATGTATCC
>JAFYJR010000071.1 GCA_017538005.1 Clostridia bacterium
GTCCTTGAAGCCATAACAAGGTTAAAATGCACAGTTGTGAGCTCTGTTCCGTCTTTCTATCACGCGCTGATAGTAAAAAATGATATTGCGAAGTTTGATCTCTCAAGTGTCCGCATCGGCTTTATAGGCGGCAGCGCATGCTCGGCAGAGCAGTTCAAAGAGATTGAAAACACGCTGGGATTCACATTGATGTCCAGTCTCGGACAGACAGAAGCGACAGCGGGTATAACCGTTACCAATATCGATGATCCTCTTGAAGAACGCGCGACCACACTCGGCCACTTTATGGATTTTATCGAGTATAAGTTTACGGATGAAGATGAAATCTGCATAAAGGGCTATGGTGTCATGAAGGGATATTTCAATGATCCTGTCGCCACCGCGGAGGTCATAGATATGGATGGCTGGCTGCACACCGGTGACACGGGTTACCTGAACGAAAACGGCAACCTCGTCTACACCGGCCGCTGCAAAGAGATTATCATCCGCGGCGGCGAAAACATCAGCCCTGTTGAGATAGAAAACGTTTTGACAAACGATTCCCGCATAGAAGAGGTCAAGGCAATTGGCGTACACGATGACCACTACGGAGAAGAGATTTGTCTCTGCGTTGTTAAGAAAGACGGTCAGGAGATTTCAGAGGAAGAAATCAGAGCGATTTACGCAAAATCTCTCGCTGATTTCAAAAATCCCAGATACATTGTTTTTATGGACAAACTTCCGGAAAATGAGTTCGGAAAAGTACATACAGAAGAATTGAAAGAAAAAGTAAAATACATACTGGGGGATTTGGTATGAGCAAAGTAACAAAAGAAAAAATCCAAAGAATGACTCTCGCCGGTCAGAACAAGATACCGGACAGAGTCCCGATTACAAGCCAGATTGAAACTTTCGCTTACGGTTACGGCGGAACAACAATCGCAGAGGTTAAGAAGCATCCGCTCAAAGGTGTCGCTGCCTTCAAAAAGTGTTATGAGGACATCTATTTTGACGGTTTCTTCGAGCCCATCTTTGTACATCCTTTTGCGTTCTTTGACGGTCTCGGAGCAGACTCTTATTTTGCTTCCGACGACGGCGTTACGGCGCAACATGCGGAGATAGCGCCGATGGAAGGCACGGAGGAGGAGTACAGACAGCTGATTGCTGATCCCACCAAGTTCTTCCTCGATGTCATCAATCCGAGAAAGTTCCCGAACTTAAACGGACCTGAGGCCGGACAGAGAAAGGCGATTGTTGACGCGCTCAAAGGCGCCGGCGGTTTTATGATAGGCATGGGCGGCGGCAATGTAGCCCTTCCGATACTAACTGACACTCCCGGCTTCATGGGTGGTTTCATAGAAATGCCCTATGACAATATCTTTGACTTCCTCCGCGGATTCAGAGGTTCGTCAATCGACATGCGTCGTCATCCCGAGCTTCTTCTTGAGGCCACTGAGGCGATTTACGAGACATACACAAGGGAATGCGAAAAGTTCTATTCCTTCCTCAATGTTCTCTCAAATCCTCCTCAGATGTTGAAGAACGCCTACAACATTTTCATCAAGGGCGGCGAGCCGAAGTGCTTCCCGTTCCCGTGGTTTTTCAATCCCACTCACGCGCCTTCATTCATGAACCAGCAGCAGTATGAGAAGTTCTACTGGCCTACATACAAGAAGACGCTTGAACTCGTTCACAGTTACGGCGCCATAACCTGCACGCTTCTCGAAGGCGAGTGGGGCGCTGAAAAGCTTGAACTCTTCAAAGATCTTGAGCCTGCATCGGTCATTCTCTATGTTGAAAATGACGATATCTGTGCGGTTAAGAAACAGCTCGGTGACTATCACGCTTTTATGGGCGGCATGCCTATATCGCTCTTGAAGTCAGGTACAAAGAAAGAGTGCCTTGAGCACACAATGCATGTATTTGACGAGTGCGCGCCGGGCGGCGGATTCATTTTCACGACTGATAAATCGCTGCTCTCAACCGACGACTGCAACCCGACAAATCTGATAGCCGTAAATGACTTTGCTCATGCTTACGGCGTATATTAAGAGGAGGTTTTGAAAAATGGAAAAGAAGTTTTCTGATATTATCGCCGATGCTCTTCGCGATGTACTGAAGAAATTCATTCCCGTATTCTGGGTTCCCGTAATCGGAGACAGACTCCTTGACAAAGTCATGAATTCATATGCCGTCAGCCTTCTCTGGAAGGGCTGGGTCATGATTTCCCTGATGTGATATGAAAAAAAGATACAGAGTGCTTGTAAGTGACAGCCTGCTGCTTATATTCCTGGGTCTTGTCTATGCCTGGAGTATTTTCAAGAAGCCGCTCGCTGCCGCTTACGGCTGGAATGATTCGCAGCTTACATGGACATTCACAATCTGCATGTTCATGTTCTGTATAGGCGGATTTGCAGGTGCACAGATAACGAAACATATCCCGCATATGACTGTAACGCTTGTGTGTGCGGTCCTTATGGGCGGCAGCTTCGCGCTGATGGGCACGATGACCGCTCTCTGGCAGATCTATGTTCTCTACGGCGTCATAATCGGCTTTACTGTCGGTGCCGTATACAACTGTGTTCTCGCCACCGGAAACCGCTGGTTTCCGGACAAGGGCGGACTTGTTGCCGGTCTGCTGCTCATGTTCTTCGGAGCAGGCAGCCTTTTCCTGAGTCCGCTCTCAAACTGGCTTATGGCGAGTTTCGGCATAAGACGGGCATTCACTGTCATAGGAATAATGTTCCTCTTTGTCTTCATAATGGGATCTTTCTTTGTTGTTTCCCCGAATGAAAAGGAAGGGGAGGAACTGAAGAAACTGATTTCCGCGGAAGACAAACCGGCAAAAAAGATGCCGCCTGATTTTGAGACAAAAGAGATGCTGAAAACAGGCAGTTTCTGGATGTATATGCTCTGGTGCGTCATGGTTTCCACGATAGGCATAGCGCTGCTCGGACAGATAGCGACAATTTCCGACTTTGTCGGAATGTCGGGCACAAAAGCAGCGCTGATGGTCAGCCTTTTTGCCGTGTTCAACGGCCTCGGAAGACTCTTCTTCGGCGGCTTCTACGACAAAAAGGGCAGACTGCTCACCATGAGTATCTTCGGCGTATTCTTTACAATAGCCGCCGTTGCGCTGCTCTTTGGCGTGACAAAGGCTTCCGTCACGCTTATAATTGTTGCCTTCGTACTGTTCGGCATCGCTTACGGCGGCGTTACACCCACCAACGCGAATTTTGCCCGCTCTTTCTTCGGCAACAAAAACTACGCCACAAACTTCAGCCTCGTAAACTTCAACCTTCTGGTTACTGTTTTCCTCGGGCAGTTTGTCGGCTCGACTCTCTATATGAAAACCGGAAACTACACCGCGACCGCCATCGCGATACTCATACTTTCCGTGCTTTCACTCATACTTCAATTCTTCATTAAACCGGCAAAGCAACCGGAATAAAAATAAAGGGCTCCAGGCGGAGCCCTTTTTCTTATTCTGTCGGTTGCTTTTCTTTCAACAGTACGAATTTTTCCATCGGGAAGAGGACAAGCATTTGCACGAGTCCTGCGGCGAGGCCGGCTATGGTTCTGGCGAGCTTGACGAGGGCGGGAACGCCGCCGTTGGCAAGCCAGCCGAAGACTGCGGCCTGAAGCCATGTCGAGAAGAGAATGAGCGCCACAAGCAGGAAAATGTAGATGACGAAGCAGTATGTGGGCGCGTCTGACTTGAATGTCGTCTTCTTGTTCTGGATGTATCCGTAGATGTTCGCTATGGCGTTTGAGAGGAAGAACGGAAGTACATAGCCCCAGGTTACAACGCCCGATACTACGTATTTTGCGTACTGTGCCGCGCCGGATTCCTTGCTTACATCAAAGAGTGAGTCAGGTACGAAAATGTGTTGCAGGAAGCCGGGGAGAGTGGCTTGTACACTGTCAAAGATATGAGGCAGAAGATTTGCAAGTACCAACTGAATGATTGTAACACCGAGTGATACTACAAGGAATTTGACTATCTGCCAGAGAGTTTTGATTCCGCCGCCTTTTTCATCGGCTTTCTGATCGATATTTGTGATAAAATTTGCCATATGAATTACTCCTGAAAATTACTTCGTGATACATTGTACTAAAAAGGCGGTTTTGTTGCAACGATTTATAAACTGTGATAAACTATGTAATGTATTTTCAAAGAAAAAAAAGGGGATACCATGAGCAGAACCACAAGGCTTAAAATCTCAATAGCGTTGAAGTTTGCTGTCTTTCTTTGCGTAGCCGCGGCTCTCTTCTTCGATCCGTCCGCGGATCTGAAGTTTTTCACCAACCAGAGCAACCTTTTAATCGGCGCTCTTGACCTGGTATTCGCGTTTATGCTTATCGGTCGCATAAAAGACGGCTCGCTTGAACTTACAACTCCGCACTACATCATGCAGCTTATAGCGACGGTTGCAATAACTTTAACCGGCATTATCTTCTGTTTTGTATTGCTTCCCGTATTTCTCGCTGCAGGCGTACCCGCGTCAATGATTTTAAGCTGGCGGCAGATACTGCTTCACATCGTCGTTCCTGTTTTGGCTGTTGTTGATTTTCTCTGCTTTACCCGTCCTCTCAAGTACAGCGATATGTTCAGGGACTGTCTGTTCCCGATCATCATGCCGCTTTATTATCTCATATTTGAGATTGTCTGCTACAGGATGAATCTCGAGTTCGCTCCGGGCATAAATTATCCGTACTTTTTCATGAACTGGGCATCTCCGGCCGGCCTCTTCGGTTTCTCAAACCAAATGCCGTATTTCATGGGAAACGGTTACTGGATGATACTGATACTTCTCATGACTTTCGGAATCTCTTTCCTTTATCTGCACATCGTAAATAAGGGAATTGTTAAAAATCGTGATAATCTTATCTGATAAGGAGACATATTATGGACACCTATGAAATCAATATCTGCGGATTAACCCGTCATCTTCCCATCTGCGAAGTAAACGAGCATCTCGACATTGCCGGTTTCGTTATTTTCGGCGATGTGGAAATGACCGTAAAATGCGCTGAGGGACTCCTCGCGAAGGCTCCGGAGTTTGATTACATCATAACTGCCGAAGCGAAGGGAATTCCTCTCGGTTACGAGATGGCCCGTCAGTCAGGCAAGCCGTATTTCGTCGCCAGGAAGGGCACAAAACTCTATATGAAGGAAGTATTCGGCGTAGAGGTCCGTTCCATTACAACCGACCGCGAGCAGCATCTCTACCTCGACAAGAAAGAGGCAGATCAGATGAAGGGCAAGAGAGTCCTCATTGTTGACGATGTTATCTCAACGGGCGAGTCTCTCAAGGCCGTTGAGGTTCTTTGCTCGGAAGCGGGCGCTAATGTCGTCGGCAAGTGCGCGATACTCGCCGAAGGCGATGCGAAGGACCGCGACGACATCTTCTTCCTTGAGCCGCTTCCGCTGTTTTTCAAATAAGAAAAAATTGAAGAGCGCTTCGTTTGAAGCGCTCTTTTTTTATACGATAACTTCCGTAACCGGAGGTTCCGGCTTCTTTATGTGTTTCGGAAGGATTATTACCGCTATAAGAATGACGAGCGACGCGGCAGAGATGAGCGCGCCGGGGGCGAGGCCCTGAGCATGATAGGTCATGCTCACCGTGTGGTCGCCCTTGGCGAGTTTTATGCCGAGAAGCGCGTCGCCGATTTTAACAATCTGATCGTCTGACACGGGTTTTCCGTCAACAGATACCTTCCAGGATTTGTCGTAGTTTATTGAGGTGAAGAGGATGCAGTTTTCGGACGCCGTTACATTGCCGAGAACGGCAGTGTCAGTCATCTTTGTGACATTCAGAGTGTTTGCGTTCAGCTTTTCAAAACCATCTTTGAAGACTGCATTGTCAATGCTGTAAATGTAAACATCGGCATAACCCGTGCTGCCTTCTTCTATGGGAAGATCTATGAAAATCGTCTCGTCCGGGTTGTGGCATCCGAGGTCGAAGATGTATGGCTCATCGACTGTCTGTGACTTGAGCCAGCTGCTGTCCTCATTGCGCATTGTCACTGTCTTTATGTTGGATGATTTTACATAGAGATAGAGATTTTCATTTGTGATTGGGTTGAACTTCAGGGTGAACGAGGCGGACTGGTCCTCGTTGATTCTGGTGAAATAGTAGTTGCTTGTGTCTATCTCGTTGAACTCTTCAATGTTGAAGTATTCGCACTCTGTTACGGGTACTCTTCTGAA
>JAFYJR010000072.1 GCA_017538005.1 Clostridia bacterium
GGCGGTCAACGGCAGAGAGTCTGTCTCGCCAGAGCCCTGCTCAGGGGCGGAGACATACTCCTTCTTGACGAGCCGTTTACCTGCCTTGACGAAGAAAACAGGGAGACGGTCATAAAAGAGATAAAGAAATACGCGGAAAACAAGCCGGTTGTTTTGGTGTCTCACATAAAAGAAGACATAAATATTGCCGATAAAGTGATTGAACTTTAACCCCTCATAAAGTATTATTATTTATGAAAGAAGTTAAAGGAGATTCACATGAAGCGCATACTTTCTTTTATCCTTTCGGCCTGCCTCTTTGCTCTGCTTTTCGCCGGCTGCACAAAGATCCCCGAAAAGCCGAAGTTTGAGGACGCGACGACGGCTCCGTCAGACAAGAAGGTGACTACCACATCGTCCGCGCCGGAAGAACCGATGACAGTAAAACTCTCCGTTTCAAAGGGACCGGCCGCCTACGGCATGGTCTATCTCTTTGATTCCATAGATAACAAAAACTCACTTGGCGACTATGAGTATGAGATAGTTGAGGACTCTGCCGCGGCCGCGGACAAAGTCGCGGCGGGCGAATGCCAGATTGCCGCGGTAAATACCGAGGACGCGCTCAGACTTTACAAGACCGCAAAAGACAAGGTCCAGATTATAGCGATAAGTTCTTTCTCAAATTTCTACTTTGTCGAGCTCGGTGAGGTTACATTGCTGAAAAATGTGAATACCTTAACCGGTAAGTTCTATGTTCCGAACGGCTCGATACTCGAACCTGTCATGACGGCGATTTTCAATTCTCTTGAGAATGAGGATTTGACTATAATCACGCAGTTTGACCGGGATGCCCTGATGGGTCTTGTGGAGAAGAACAGGGTCATGCATGCCGCTCTTCCCGAGCCGTATGCCACGCAGGCGGTTGAAAAGTCAACCAATGAACATGTCGGCGTGGATGTCTCGGATCTCTGGGAAAACCTGGTTCAGAATACGGACTATGCAGACAGCAAAATCTGCGGCACCTGTATCATAGCGAACAAGGACTTCCTTAACACGCACCCGAAGGCTACCGCTTACTTCCTCAAGGAGTTCAAGGCTTCCGTCAAGAACGTGAACAGCCAGACCACGGCTCCTGATCTTCTGGTGAACTACAAACTCGCTGAAGATGCGGAACAGGCCAAGTCACTCATCGGAAGCAGCAGCATCGTCTGCAAGACAAAGGACGATATGAAAGACATCTTTGTCGGATTTATGAAGGTCCTTTCGGAAAACGGAGCGGCAGTTGATGTGCCCGATGTAAACTTCTTCTATATGAAGAGCTATTAAGCAAAAAATAAAACCGGAGCTTTCGGCTCCGGTTTTTTTATTTTACAGGTTTTCGACTATTGCTTTGGTGTCACGGGCTATCATCAGTTCCTCGTCTGTGGGGATGACCCAGACTTCGACTTTAGAGTCGGGCGTGGAGAGTTTGACTTCCTTGCCGCGGCACTTGTTGACTTCCTTGTCGATCTTTACACCGAGGTAGTCGAGGTTGTCGCAGATAATCTCACGGAACTCGGGTCCGTTCTCGCCGACACCGGCGGTGAAACAGATGGCGTCGACGCCGCCGAGGGCCGCGACAAACGCGCCTATGTATTTGGTGACCTGATAGTAGAGGATGTCGAGGGCGAGCTGCGCGCGTTCGTTGCCTCCTGCGGCGGCCTGTTCAACATCTCTCATATCGGAGGAGACTCCGGAGATACCGAGGAGGCCTGACTTCTTGTTCATCATCTGGTCCGTCTCGGCGGGTGAGAGGCCCTCCTTGGCCTGGATGTATGTTATGGCGGAAGGATCCACTCCGCCGCAGCGGGAACCCATGATGAAGCCGTCAAGGGGCGTGATGCCCATGGTCGTGTCTATTACTTTACCGTCTTTGATGGCTGAGAGGGAGGAACCGTTGCCTATGTGGGCAACTATTACTTTCTTACCCTCAAGGCTTGTGCCCCAGATTTCCGAGAGACGGCTTGCGACATAGCGGTGGCTTGTACCGTGGAAGCCGTAGCGGCGAACCTTGTACTTCTCGTAGTATTCGTAGGGTACGGGGAAGATGAAGGCTTTCGGGGGCATGGTGGAGTGGAAGGCGTTGTCGAAGACGACGACTTCCGGTTTCTCATGACCGAAGACATCCTGGCATGCGTCGATACCCTGAAGGTGAGCCGCGTTGTGAAGGGGAGCGAGGTCTATGAGCGAGCGGATGCCCTCTTTTACCTCTTCGGTGACGAGCACGCTGTCGTTGAAGAGAGCGCCGCCCTGTACTATGCGGTGACCTATGGCATCAACCTCATCGAGCGAGTCTATAACCTTGGTTTCACCTTCGGTAAGGGCCTTCTTGACTTCCATGAAGGCCTCGGTGTGGTTGTGAAGAACATTGTGGTTTTCGGTCTTTCTGCCGTCAAACGTGATACCTTTAAAGTGGCCGTCCACGCCTATTCTTTCGCAGAGACCTTTTGCGAGCATCTTCTCTCCGTCCATGTCTATAAGCTGGTACTTGAGAGAGGAACTGCCGCAGTTTGTAACGAGTATTTTCATAATGGACCTCCACTTGTGTGTTAGTAGTATTATACAGAAAAATCTGTTATTATAAAAGTACAAATATACAGATAACGAGGTAATGTATGAATATCACCGGTATAGTTGCGGAGTACAATCCGTATCACAACGGACATCAGTATATGACCGCGAAGTGCCGCGAGGCGGGAGCGACGCACCTTGTTGCCGTAATGAGCGGCAACTTCGTGCAGCGCGGCAGCGTCGCGATAATGGACAAGAGGGCGCGCGCAAAGGCGGCCCTGGCCGACGGCGTGGACCTGGTGCTGGAGCTTCCGGTCCCGTGGGCAGTCTCCACGGCGGAACTCTTTGCGCGCGGAGGTCTGTCCGTGCTCGCGGGCCTCGGCTGTGTGCAGAGCCTCGCTTTCGGATGCGAGACGGCAGACAAAGATCTGCTTGAAAAGGCTGCCGACGCGGTGTGTGACATTAAGGTGCACGGTCTGATAAAGGAAGAACTTGAGGGCGGCATAACATATGCCGCGGCGCGTGAAAACGCCGTGAGGCGGCTTTACGGCGACGAGATTGCCGATGTAATCTCAAAGCCCAACAACATACTTGCCGTCGAGTATTTAAAGGCGATGAAGTCCATAGGTACGACATTTGACCTGATGCCCATAGAGAGAAGAGGAGCGGAGCATGATTCGCTCAAGGAGAACGGTGAGTTCTCTTCAGCTTCAGCGCTGCGAATCATGCTGGAGCGCGGCGACGAGCGCGCGTTTGAGTTTATGCCGGAGGCTTCAGTGGAGGAATTCAAACGCCTTGAAAAGGTCGGCCGCGCCCCCGTCACAATAGACGACAGCGAACGCGCCATACTCTCCAGACTCAGAATGCTGACGGTTGAGGACATAAAAAAAGCCCCGGATATCTCCGAGGGGCTTGAAAACAGGATATATAATGCCATACAGTCCGCGACGTCTCTCGAGGAGCTGTATTCTATAGTGAAAACAAAGCGTTACACGCATTCGCGCATCAGAAGAATAGTGACGGCGCTGTATCTCGGTATAACTCCGCAGCTCGCGCTGGAGAAGGTTCCGTATGTGCGCGTACTCGGATTTAACGAGCAGGGAAGGGAAATTTTAAAGCTCGCGAAGGACAGCGCAACGCTTCCGATTATCATGAAATCTTCCCAGACGGAGGAGCTTACAGATTACGGAAAATGCATATTTGACCTGGAATGTAAAGCTACTAACCTTTACAACCTGGCCACTCCTCGCATTTTACCCTGCGGAACAGAGCTCACCGATGAGGTTATCATGATCTGAACCGGTGATCAGAACCCGCATAACTGCGTTGTTTTCAAACTTGCCTTTGAA
>JAFYJR010000073.1 GCA_017538005.1 Clostridia bacterium
GCCTGTAACACAGCTCGACCTGGTCTCAAAATACATAGGTCCGCGCGATGATTCTAGGACGATAAAGCTCAACCGTCTCGGCGGCGACGGCTGGGAGAAGACAAAGAGCAAGGTCAGGGGCGCCGTAAACGATATGGCGAAGGAACTGACCGAACTCTACGCGAAACGCCTTGCAACACCGGGTTTTGCTTTTTCGCCCGACATAGATATGCAGAGTGACTTCGAGCGCCGGTTTGAGTATGACGAGACCGACGACCAGCTGAGCTGCGTAAACGAGATAAAGCGGGATATGGAAAGACCGGTACCCATGGACCGTCTTCTCTGCGGCGATGTGGGGTTCGGCAAAACGGAGGTTGCGCTGCGGGCGGCTTTCAAGTGTGTGGCAGAGGGTAAGCAGTGCGCGGTTTTGGTTCCGACAACGATACTCGCTTTTCAGCACTATAACACGATAGTCAGACGCTTTGACGGTTTCCCGTTCGAGATTGAGATGCTCTCGCGTTTCAAGACTGTCTCACAGCAGAAAAAGATTGTTAAAAGCATAAAAGCGGGCTATACCGACATAGTCGTCGGTACGCACCGCCTTATCTCAAAGGATGTGGAATTCCGCGACCTCGGCCTGCTCATTGTTGATGAGGAGCAGCGCTTCGGAGTCGCTCAGAAGGAAAAACTCAAGGAAAAATTCCCGAATGTGGATGTCCTGACACTCTCGGCCACGCCTATACCGAGAACGCTCAATATGGCCATGACGGGAATCCGTGACATGTCCATCATCGAGGAGGCGCCGCAGGACCGTCATCCCGTTTCCACTTATGTTCTGGAATATGATGCCGGGGTTGTCGCGCAGGCGATAGAGAAGGAACTGAGGCGCGGCGGCCAGGTCTATTACATGCACAACAATGTTGAGTCAATAGAGCATTGCGCCGCGCGTATTCACGAGCTCGTGCCGGAGGCCCGGATAGGTATAGGGCACGGTAAGATGAGCGAGGACGAGCTCTCGGAAGTCTGGAGAAAACTTGTCGAGGGCGATATAGACATACTCGTCTGCACGACAATTATAGAAACGGGTGTTGATGTGCCAAATGCGAATACCCTGATAGTTGAAAACTCAGACCGGCTGGGCCTCGCACAGCTGCACCAGATCAGGGGGCGTATCGGCCGTTCCGCCAGGAGAGCCACAGCGTATTTCACCTTCTACGGCGGTAAGGAACTTACTGAGATTGCCTACAGGAGACTGACGGCGATACGCGAATATACGGAGTTCGGCTCCGGCTTCAAAATCGCCATGCGCGACCTTGAACTGCGCGGAGCGGGCTCGCTCCTCGGCGCAAAGCAGCATGGCCATATGGAAGCCGTAGGCTATGATATGTATCTGAAAATCCTCGCGGACGCAGTCGCTGAACAGAAAGGGGAAAAGAAGCCGGAGGAGAAAAAGGAACAGGATTGCCTGATAGACATCCGGATAAACGCCCACATCCCCGAGTCGTATATAAGCAGTGTTCCGCAGAGGCTTGCCGTATACAGGCGTATTGCCGATGTCCGAACTAATGACGATGCAATGGATGTTAAAGATGAACTCATTGACCGTTTCGGCGAGCCGCCGGAGGCGGTGCTCGGACTCATCGAGGTATCTCTTCTCCGAAATACGGCTGCCCGCACAGGCGTTTATGAAATTGGCCAGGCGGGTAACAACCTGCTGCTTTACTGGAACAACATCGATATGCGCGCCGTGGCCAGACTTAACGAGGCCATGAGCGGGCGGATACTTGTCTCGGCCGGATCGAAACCGTACATAACGGTGAAGACCGACGGAAAAGAGAATATCATCAAAACACTGAAGACCGCTTTGCTCATTCTGGCGGCGGCCGAGAAATAAGGAAAGGCTCCCGAAAATCGGGAGCCTTAAACTTTAGTCGAGATTCAGTTTGCGTTTGAAAATATAGGTCAGGAACCATACGAGAAGCGCAGACAGCGCCAGATTCAGTACGGAGTAACCTATGACGGTCATCTGCAATGCCTTTCCGCCGCTCTCCGTGAGCTCGGCCATATGCTGGGGGAGAATTTTCGTGATGATACCCAAAACTCCGCCCGTAAGCATATAGGATACATTGTCGATAATCAGATAAGAGATAATCGTGCCGAGGAGTCTGTGCTTTTTGGCAATTATAATGCCGAATCCGACTGATGAGTACCAGGAGAGGACGTATCTCGTAATTAGAAGGAAGAAGAAGAGTACGAGCTCAATTACAAATACCCAGATGGGCACGCCGAGCTGTTCTTCTATGAACTCTCCCTGCATCTCGAAGGCGTTTTTGATCGAATCGGTGAGATTATGGATGGAATTCATCAGCCGGTCGTAGTGACCGAAAGTGATCCAGAGTGAACCGAAAGCGATAACCGCGCTGAAGAGAATCCATATCCATGAGTTGAAAAGTTTCGAGAAGATGAGACTTATCGGCTTTACCGGGAGGGTGTGCATAAGGTAGCCCTCATCCGTGAAATAATTCCTGTAGAATCGGTAGATAAGGTAGACGAGCGTCAGCACGACAAAGGCTATAAACGCAATCACGTAAACTACCGAGATGAGAGATGACAGTATTTTGATGATTCGGACAAACGTAACGGGTACATTGTCTATCAGATACTGTTTGGAAGTGAGCCAGGTCAGGAAACGTCCGACAAGGGATATTGCGAGAATGCCTATGTATGCGGGCAATGCAGTGCGGCCGATTGTCAGAAATTCGTGTTTTGTAAGTTTGGCTAACATCTGAACACCTCCCTGAACAAAGCGTCGACGGTTGTGTTCTGCTCCCTGACCTCATCGACGGATGAGTGCTGGAGAATCTCACCTTCGCGGATGAATACGAACTCGTCGAGAACGGGCTCTACATCGGCAATGAGGTGAGTGGAAATCAAAACCGTGGAATCCTCGGGATGGTTGTTGATGATTGTCTCGAGAATGTAGTCTCTTGCAGCGGGGTCGACGCCGCCTATCGGTTCGTCGAGAAGATAGAGCTTCGCGTCGCGGCTCATGACGAGGATGAGTTGTACCTTTTCGCGGTTACCTTTTGACA
>JAFYJR010000074.1 GCA_017538005.1 Clostridia bacterium
ATGACGGTTCGACAGACAAAACACATGAGATTGCCTCAAGATTTGTTTCGGATTACGAGAAGATATTCGTGCTTGTTGACAAGGAGAACGGCGGGCACGGGTCGGCCGTCAACAAGGGAATAGAGTATGCCACCGGCAAATACTTCAGAATAGTTGACGGCGACGACTGGGTGAATACCGAGAATATGGCGAGGCTTTTGGACTATCTCGAGAAGTCTGACACTGATCTCGTTATAGATAATAAACGCGAAGTGCATATGGTGACCGGAAAGACTCAGTATTTCGGAATGCCGAAACTTGTTCAGAAAGAAAAGACTTATGCTTTTGAAGATGTATGCCTTATGCCTGAGGTTGCGCCGCACATAATGATTCATACTATGTCGGTTAAGACTTCACTTCTTAAGGAAAACGGCATAAAACTGCTTGAAGGCATCTTCTATGTCGATATAGAGTTCATCATTAAAACCACGGTTTATGCGAAGACGATTGAGTTTCTGGACCTTGAGGTTTATCAGTACCTGATCGGAAACGAGAATCAGAGCGTAAACTACAAGAACTATGTTAAGCGTTTTTCACATCACTCAAAGGTTACGAGAGAACTGATAAGTTTCGCAACGGAGTTTAAGACTTCGTCAAAGAAACTGCGAACATATCTTGATAAGAGAGTGCAGCTTCTGATAAATACGCATCTCAACATTGCGCTGATATTTGACGAGGACAGAGACAGAGGTCTCGGCAGAGCAAAGGCTTTCAGAAACTATCTGAGAAACAGAAACAAGAAGTTCTACGTTATCACGACGCCGAGATACATTGTCGCGCTGGCCTTGCATTATCTCGGAATAAACTATGACAGTCTTCAGAAACTTATGAGGAGGAAATGATGGCACCGCTTTTGTCCGTTATCATTCCGTTTTACAACGGCGAACAGTATGCAAAGAGAATAGGCGATATGTTCCTCGCTCAGAAAAGCCGGGACTTTGAACTTGTCTGCGTGGATGACGGCTCGACTGACGGTACTCTTGCAGCTTTGGAAGAACTTGCCAAGACAGAGCTTACAGTGAAAGTTGTTCACAAGGAAAACGGCGGAGTGTCATCTGCCCGTAACGCGGGACTGGACCATGCCGAAGGTAAGTTCATAAGCTTCGTTGATTCGGACGATGTTGTCGCGCCTGACTATGTATCGGTCCTTACGGATAATCTGGAGCGAAAGTTTGACATTCTTGTTTTCCAACTCAGGAAACTGCACGAGGAAGATAAGATGGTTGCCGCGACCGCTTATGAGGGTGCGCGGACTTACGGCAATATAGCTTTGCTGACTGACTTCGCGAAGTATCCGACCCGCTACGGCGCATGCAATATGTTCATAGCGAGAGAGTTTTATGAAAAGTACAACTTCAGGTTCAGGGAAGGTTTCAGATATTACGAGGATTACGAGTTTATCTATCGTGTATTCTTTATGGCGAGAGACATTCTCCTGACAGATCATCAGATTTATTTCTATGTGATTCACCACGGCTCTGCTATTCAGTCGTTTAATGTAGAGAGACTTACAGATATAGTCATTCTTGAAGACCTGCGAGACTTTTTCAAGAAGGAAGCACCCGAGTTCTTAGGTGTTTACGATATCTGGTGTGTTTCCAGGATTTACTGGTCCGTGATGTGGCAGGCGTGTCTCGCGTTTTCGTTTTCGGACGCGAAAAAATTTGCCGACATCACGGGAATAAAGAAAAAGGTAAAACCGCTCCTTAATGTTACGAACAAAAAAGAGAGATACAGCACATGGCTTTTAATACATTGGACATCACTTTATGTTCTTGCGGTTAAATTGCTCGGCAGAGGTCGCTCGACGCTTCATAAGAGCAATGATTTTGAAGAATTTGAGAAGGCATTGAATGAAAGTAACGGTAATAGTTCCGATTTATAATTCGGCCAAGTACCTTGACGAATCAATCGGATCACTCCTGAGGCAGACATATGAAGACCTGGAAATCCTGTTGGTGGACAACGGTTCCACCGATAACAGTCTTGATGTCTGCAACAGGTATGCCGATAAAGATAAAAGGATCCGTGTGATACACACGGATGAGAATATCGGTACCGGGGCGGCGCGAAACTTAGGGCTTCAAAGCGCCTCGGGCGAGTACGTCTGCTTCTTTGACGCAGACGACAGGTATGAGCCGTGCTTTGTCGAAAAACACCTCCGCGCCACCACAGAGAAAAACGCGGACATAGTCCTGTGCGGTTATGCCGGCTTCAGGGAAGACGGCAGTCTGGAACCGCACAGCTTCGGCAGTGAATTTTTTGATAATGCCGAAGCAGTACGCAGGTATGTTGCAACCTGGTTCCCTGACGGAAGGGTTGGTTTTACAGGCAATAAGATGTATAAAACTTCGGTGATAAAAGACAACAATATTGTCTTTCCGAAACTCAGCAGGCTTGAAGACGGTTTCTTTAATCTGGACTTTTTCTCACATGCAAATTCATGTGTTGTTCTTGCTGATATTCTCTATAACTATCGTCTGTCACCCGCATCAACTGTTATTGCAAAACATAATGCGGAATATGCAGATCTTGTAATGTCACTTACAGACGCGACATTTGAGGCGAGAAAAGACTGGGGCGTTGAAGCGCCGACAGACGAGGTATATAAGTTCTGTCTCAACGAACTTGGCACGAGTATAGAAAATGCCTTTGTCGGCGATTGGGGCATGAACACGATTGAACGCCGCAGTTACTTGAAGCAAATGGCGGAAATGGATACTTATATTGATGCGTATAATCATCTTGAACTCATCGGTAAGTACCGCAAAACTTTGCACATATTACTCAATTCAAACAGATTTGTTTTACTGGGACTCCTGGTAAGACTTAAGACTTTCGGAAAAGGAAATCTCCAATGGATATACTATCGCTTGAAAAAGTGAATAGTTTCGCAAAGAACCGTGTGGTGAAAAACGCGAGCTGGATGATAGCGGAGCAGGGTGTTCAGATGCTCATATC
>JAFYJR010000075.1 GCA_017538005.1 Clostridia bacterium
GCTCTTAAATACGGACGTCTCGGCGCGGTACTCTATCCTGCCGTCGGCAGAATAGTAAATAACCTCACCGTCAAGGACATAAGTCTCGACATGACGCCCGACTACCTCGCTAGATCGGACAAAGGCGAGTTCCACGCGACAGTCGCGGTTCGCCCGATAAGACTGATGACACCGTTTGTCGGTCTCTTACCCAAGTACGGCAAGGCAGGCTTTAAGTTCTACAGGGACTACAGAAAAACCAAGAAGACAAAGGCAAATACAGCTTCGCAGTACAACACTGCAGCGGCATAATAAAAAACAGAGGTGCTAAAAATGAAAGAAACAGCTACATCCGGAATGCTCCAGACAACAATCGAAAAAGTTAAGGACATGATTGACGTCAGCACAATCATCGGCGATCCCGTTTACACGGAATCAGGTCTCACAATTATCCCTGTTTCCAAGGTAACATACGGTTTCGCAAGCGGCGGCACTGACTTCCCCTCAAAGAACAGAGAGCTCTTTGGCGGAGCAGGCGGCGCAGGCGTCACAATCACTCCTGTTGCATTCCTCCTTATCCAGAACGGACAGGTTACACTCAAGCACATCACAGCTTATGACAACGCTGCTGAGAGAATGGTTAACCTTATGCCCGAGATGTTCGATAAGGTTTCCGGTCTTCTCAAGAAAGACTGATTTACGGCTGAATAAAATAGCGGGGCTGACGCGGTCGGCCCCGTATTAGTCGTATAATAAGGACAGTTGACAGAAGGGATTTTTGGCATGTCAGACGGCAAAATAAGGCTCCAGAAATACATGTCCGACAGCGGTGTTGCAAGCCGGAGAAAGTCGGAGGAGCTTATTGCGGCGGGAAAAGTGAAAATCAACGGAAAAACCGCGCAGATAGGCGACAAGGTTGATCCGAAGAACGACAGTGTTTCGGTTGAGGGACAAAAACTGGTTCCGAAGGCCGAATTTCGCTATGTTATGCTCTATAAACCGCGCGGCTTCATCACAACGATGAGCGACGAGAAAAACCGCAAATGCGTAGCGGAACTCGTCGAAGATGTCGGCGCGCGCGTATATCCTGTCGGTCGTCTCGACAAGGATTCCGAAGGACTCCTTCTTCTGACGAACGACGGCGAATTCGCGAACAACATGATGCATCCGTCGAAACACATCCCGAAGACATACCGCGTGACTGTCCGGCCGGCCGTAAACGAGGATATCTTGAACCACCTCATGACCGGCATCATGATTGACGACAAAAAGACTCTGCCCGCGGAGGTAAAGGTACTGTCGCAGGAACCCGGCAGGGTTGTCCTGGAGATAGTCATCTGCGAGGGCAGAAACAGACAGATACGAAAAATGTGCGAAGCGGAAGGCCTTGAAGTCGCGCGTCTCAAACGCACGGCAGTGGGTCCGGTTAAGCTCGGTATGCTCAAACAGGGCACCTGGCGCGACCTCACGCCGCAGGAGCTCAAAAGCCTGAAACAGGCAAACAGAACAAAAGGCGGTAATTGAAATGGCCAGAAGTATGACGGGTTTCGGTCGCGCCCAGAAGGACTTTGGAAACCTGTTTGTATCAGTTGAACTCAAAAGCGTAAACCACAGATACTTCGAACTCTACTCCCGCGTGCCCAGGACATACGGTTTCCTGGACGAGAAGATAAAGAGCTATCTTCAGGGCAGGGTAGGCAGAGGCAAGATAGAATGCAATGTAACCGTCGAGGCCCTCGAGTCTGACGATGTCATCGTCCGTGTAAATCATTCGCTCGCGAAGGCCTACATTGACGCGTTAAACGAGATAGAGACCACATACGGCATCAGGAACGATGTATCCACATCATCCCTTGCCCGTTTCGGCGATGTAATCTCCGTTCACAAAGAGGAGGCCGACGAAGATGCAATCTGGGCAGCCGTCAGGGAAGTCCTTGAGGCTGCGACGGACAACTTCGTCGCCATGCGCGAGCGCGAGGGCGAAAAGCTCAAGGCGGATATCTGCTCCCGCGCGGACGATATTCTCAAGAAGGTCGCTTTTGTCGAGGCGCGCTCGCCCCAGACCGTAAAAGAATACAACGAGCGTCTTCGTCAGAAGATACAGGAACTCCTTGGCGATGCCACAGTGGATGAGCAGAGACTCCTTCAGGAGACCGCCATCTTCGCCGATAAGGTCGCGGTAGACGAGGAGACCGTAAGACTCAGAAGCCACATTGAACAGCTCAAGGCGATGTTTGACGAGAACGAGGCCATAGGCAAGAAGATGGACTTCCTCGTTCAGGAGATAAACCGCGAGACAAACACCATAGGATCAAAAGCCGCTGACTTTGAGATAAACAAGGTCGTTGTTGACATAAAGGCAGAGGTTGAAAAGATAAGGGAACAGGTACAGAACATAGAGTGAGGCAGACTTTATGAAACTTGTAAACATAGGCTTCGGCAACTGTGTGAACGCGGACCGGATCATCGCTTTGCTTTCTCCGGACTCCGCTCCCGTAAAGAGAATAATAGGCGACTGCAAGGAAAAGGGCACGCTCATTGACGCCTCGCAGGGACGCAAGACACGCACAGTCCTCATCATGGACAACGACGAGGTCGTTCTCTCGTACCTTCAGCCCGAGACACTGACCCAGAGAATAAACGGCGAGGGGGCGGAAGAGAATGAGTAATACCGTCGGAGGATTTCTGCTGATATTCTCCGGTCCTTCCGGTTCCGGAAAAGACACCATCCTTCACCGTATAGTGGAGAAGGATGAAAAAGTGGTTGTCTCGGTCTCCATGACCACCCGCGCGCCGCGTGAGGGAGAGGTCGAGGGCAAAGATTACTACTTTGTCACAAAGGAGCAGTTTGAGGCCAATATCGAAAAAGGCGAGATGCTCGAGTGGGCCGTTTACGGCGATAACTACTACGGCACACCCAAGACCCCTGTGAAGAAATGGATTGAGGAGGGCAAGACAGTCATCCTCGAGATAGAAGTACAGGGTGCCGACAAGATAAGACAGCAGTTTCCCGATGTCCGTTCCATGTTTTTGATGCCACCGTCTCTCCATGTTCTTGAAGAACGGCTGAGAGCGCGGAAGACAAACACCGAAGAGGACATAAAGAAGCGCCTGGAGACCGCCAAAGGCGAGATTGAGCGCGCAAATGACTATGACTATATCATCGTAAACAACCGTGTGGAAGACGCCGTGGAGGACGCCATGGAGATAATCATGCGTCACAGACGTCACCTGCGTGAACTTGACAGCGGTGACGAGTTCTACTACGGCTACCAATACAAGGATGAAGTTGAATACATCAACGAGGTGGCGCGAGTGCTGCCGCCCGTGGAAGATTTTTCGGAAAGAGGTTTAAAAGATGGCAGAAAATAAGAGATTCAATCCCGATCTTCGTGAGATTTTGCATGACGGTGAGGCTCACCAGATAAGCCGTTACTCTCTCGTTACGGCAACCGCGAAACTCGCGAGACAGATTTCTGACAAGGCTGTCGAGGATAAGGAGATTATTACAGAGAAGCCCGTATCTACGGCTCTCGACAAGCTCCTTGCGGGTGAATACACTATCGAGGAACCCGAGGAGATCAAAGATCTTTAAAACTTACGGAGGTACCAATGGGCAGGACTGTAGCGCGCGTCGCCGTGCAGAATGTTGCTTATCACTTTGATGAGCTTTACAGTTATGTCGTGCCCGAAGGCAGAGATGTTTCAGTCGGCTGCCGTGTAATGGTGCCTTTTGGCAAGGGTGATTCCGCGCGGCAGGCGGTGGTTATCGAAATCGCGGAAAGCGATGAGGAAAATCTCAAAGAGACAGGCGTTGTCCTTGACAAAGCGCCGCTCTTTGACGACAAGATGATCCGCCTCGCGCTTTTTATGAAAGAACGCACATTCTGCACCGTGTACGACGCGCTCAGGACAATGCTTCCGGGCCTTTCCAGAAAACCGAACGACGCGACCGTGAAGATGGTCCGTCTGACCGGAGAGGAACTGCCGAAGTACACCGATAAGCAGCAGAGCGTAATAGACTGTCTCAAAGGCACCACGGGCGAGATATCCGTCAAGGAGATAATCTATGCCACGGGCGTGTCAACGGCAGTTGTCGA
Organism: Clostridia bacterium; assembly: GCA_017538005.1. Classification (GTDB taxonomy): domain Bacteria; phylum Bacillota; class Clostridia; order Oscillospirales; family Acutalibacteraceae; genus UBA1227. The sequence continues at coordinate 4,080 of JAFYJR010000075.1, forward strand.
TAATCTGAAAAAGCGCAGAGTACTCGAATACTACGAAAAGGAAGTCTTCAGGAGACCGTACGAAGAGACGGCGACTGAGACAAAAAAGATACCGCTTTCAAAGAGCCAGAAAAACGCTTTTGAAAATCTCCTGACGCAGTTTGAAAACGGGGGCGGAACAAGCCTCCTTTACGGCGTCACGGGAAGCGGCAAGACGCAGGTCTACCTCCGTCTGATAGATGAGGTCGAAAAGACCGGACGCGGCATCATAGTCATGGTGCCGGAGATTTCCCTGACGCCCCAGACTCTGGGCTTGTTCCACAAAAGATACGGCGACAAGGTTGCCGTCTTCCACAGCGCGCTCTCAGACGGAGAGCGTCTCGACGAGTGGAAGAGAGTCAAACGCGGCCTCGCGAAAATCGTTGTAGGTACGCGCTCAGCCGTCTTCGCGCCGTTTGAGAATCTCGGCCTCATAATCATGGACGAGGAGCAGGAACACACCTATAAATCCGAGCAGAGTCCGAGGTATCACGCGAGAGATATCGCGAAATACCGCTGCGCCGAAGACAAGGCCTTGCTCGTCCTCGCGTCCGCGACGCCGAGCTTTGAGACCTTCGCCGCGGCGAAAAAAGGCAAATACACCATGAGCGTTCTCAAAGACAGATTCGGAGATGCTCAGCTTCCCGTTGTCGAGACCGTCGATATGTGCAAAGAGCGGTTTGACGGCAACAGAAGCGAGATAAGCAGACAGCTGCTTGCAAGTCTTCTTGAAAACTTTGAAAACGGGCACCAGTCCATTGTCCTGATAAACAGGCGCGGGTACAACACTTATGCCGCCTGCAACAGCTGCGGAGAGGTACTGATGTGCCCGAACTGCAGCATAAGTCTCACATACCACAGACACTCAAATCGTCTGATGTGCCACTACTGCGGCTACAGCATTCCCTTCACTACTGAATGCCCGGCCTGCGGGGAGCATGAAGTCAGATATACCGGAGCGGGCACACAGCGTTTTGAGGAAGAACTGCAGAACCTCATTCCCGACGCCCGCATTCTCCGTATGGATGCCGACACGACGATGCAGAAGTACTCATACGACGAGAAACTCGCCGCCTTCAGAAACCACGAGTACGACATACTTGTCGGCACTCAGATGGTGGCCAAGGGACTTGATTTTGAAAACGTAACCTTGGTCGGTGTGCTCTCTGCCGACCAGCAGCTGTACAACGACGACTACAGGTCAATGGAAACCACCTTTGACCTCCTGACACAGGTCATCGGCAGAGCGGGCAGAGGCAAGTATCCCGGCAAGGCGATAATCCAGACGATAAAGCCTCAGAATGAAGTGATTCAGCTTGCGGCAACGCAGGATTTTGAGGATTTCTATAACACCGAAATAGTTATCAGGAAAGCCTGCAAATTCCCTCCTTACTGCAATCTCTGCACCATAAGTTTTCAGGGCGAGAAAGAGGAGCGGGTAATGAAATCCGGCATACGCTTCCTGGAGATGATAAAGGCAAAGTCGGAGGAGAAAGAATATAAAGGAATGCCCGTTATCTGTCTCGGACCGATGCCTGAACGCGTCGTGAAAGTCGCGAACAAATACAGGTACAGACTCATAATAAAATGTCGTAACAGCAAGCAATTCCGCCGATTCCTCTCGGAACTTATAATTGATTTCTCGAGGGACAAAGCAAACTCAGGCGTGAATGCGATACCCGATATAATATAGAGGTAGAAAGATGGCACTCAGAAAGATAGTCACCAAAGAAGACCCGATACTGAAAAAGAAGTGTCGGACAATTGAAAAATTTGACGAGAAACTCCACATGCTTTTGGATGACATGGCGGAGACAATGTATGCTGCCGACGGACTCGGTCTCGCCGCGCCTCAGGTCGGCATGCTCAAGCGTGTCGTCGTTATGGATGTCGGAGACGGTCTTCTTGAACTTGTAAATCCCGAGATAATTGAAAAAGAGGGCGAACAGTGCGCCGAAGAGGGCTGCCTTTCGATCCCCGGCGAGTATTATGAAACAATCCGTCCGCAGAAGGTTAAAGTGAAGGCCCAGGACAGATTCGGCGAGTGGCATGAATACGAGGGCGAGGATCTCAAAGCCCGATGTTTCTGCCACGAACTTGATCACCTTGACGGCATTCTTTTTATCGAACGCTTAAATCCCAATCCGAAGCCCGCAGAAGAACAGGATGATGTAAAGTGAGAGTAGTCTTCATGGGAACGCCGGACTTCGCCGTTCCCACCCTGGAAAGACTGGCTGAAAAACACGATGTCATCGGCGTTTTCACTCAGCCGGACAAGCCTAAGGGCAGACATATGACAATGACACCGTCAGATGTCAAGGTAAAAGCCGAAGAATTGAATATCCCTGTTTTTCAGCTCGAAAGTTTAAAGCACGGCGAAGCCATGCCCATCCTTGAGGAACTGAAACCCGATGTCATAGTCGTTGCGGCATACGGTCAGATACTGAAAGAGGATGTGCTGAACTTCCCGAAGTACGGCTGCATCAACGCGCACGGCTCGATTCTTCCCAAATACCGCGGTGCCGCGCCCATACAGCGCGCCGTCATCGACGGCGAGACCGAAACCGGCGTCACCGCGATGCTGATGAATGAAGGCCTCGATACAGGCGATATTCTTAAAATCAACAGAACACAGATTGATCCTGATGAAACCGCGGGTGAACTCTTCGACCGCCTGGCGAAACTTGCCGCGGACACCATAGAAGAGACCCTCGACAACATAGACGAACTGACAGCGAACAGAATGAAACAACCCGAAGAGGGCATTTACGCAAAGATGCTTTCCAAGGCCGACTGTCCGATAGACTGGAACAAAACGGCGCAGGAGATTCACAATCAGATCAGAGGCCTAAATCCCTGGCCGACTGCGACAACGAAATACAGAGACGAAACGATAAAGATTCACAAGTCGCAGCTGACGGACACAAAAAGCATAAAACCCGCAGGTACGATAACCGCGGAAAAAGATAGACTCTTCGTCGCGACGGGCGACAGAGAGCTTGAAATCCTTGAAATACAACCTCAAAATAAAAACAGAATGGCCGTAAAAGACTATCTTCTGGGCCACACTTTGGAAGGAGTGTTTGAATAATGTATTGGGATCCCCTCTATTTTTTAGTCATTGCCATGTTCTTCATCGCCATGGTGGCGCAGAACAAGGTAAAGAGAACATATTCCAAGTTCTCACAGGTGGCAAGCGAAAGAGGAATAACCGCTGAACGCGCGGTACAGATGGTTCTCGACTACTACGGTATCACGGATGTTTCCATACAGCAGATTCCCGGCGAGCTCACCGACAACTATAATCCGAAGACAAACATCATAAGCCTTTCGGAGCCCGTTGCCGGCAGCACGAGCATCGCCGCCATAGGCGTTGCCTGTCATGAGGCGGGCCATGCCGCGCAGCACGCAACAGGCTATCTTCCCATAAAGATAAGGAACTCTATAGTTCCCATCTGCAACATAGGTTCACGCCTCGGCATACCTCTCGCCATCATCGGTATCATCCTGCAGACGAGTGTATCAGGCATGTGGGAGACGGGACAGGCACTTATCTATGCCGGCATAATTATGTACGGTTTTGCCTTCGTATTCCAGTTTGTAACACTTCCCACAGAGCTTGACGCAAGCCACAGGGCTCTCAAAGTTATTGATGAGCGCGACATACTCTCAAAAGATGAGCGTGAAGGTGCCAAGAAGGTCCTCACTGCCGCCGCTATGACCTATGTCGTAGCCCTCGCTACAGCCCTCGTAAACCTTCTCAGATTTGCGTATATCTTTTTGGGTAGAGGCAGAAGGAGATAAGCATGAAGAATGCAAGGCAACTTGCCTTTGAAACGCTCCTGAAAATTGAACA
>JAFYJR010000076.1 GCA_017538005.1 Clostridia bacterium
GTAGACTTGCCGACATTCGGCTTGCCTACTATAACGGTCTCAACACCTTCGGTTATGGCCTGGCCGGCGTCAAAACGATTTATAAGTGTTTCAAGTCTTGATTTTGCGTCGGAAAACTCGGTCCTGAGTTTAGCAAAATCAAGTTCCTCTATTTCGTCATCGGGGTAATCCACCCAGGCGGACATATGAGCCGCCGCGGAGATGAAGACTTTTGCGATTTCGTTTATTTCCTTTGAAAGAGAGCCCTGAAGTACGCCGAAGGCGGCGTCCGCGGCCTGTCTGCCGTGTGCGGAAATCAGAGTCATGACCGATTCGGCTTCGGTCAGGTCTATTTTGCCGTTTAAGAAAGCTCTTTTTGTGAATTCGCCGGGCTCTGCGGGTACCGCGCCGGATTTAAGGCAGAGACGCAGTATCTGCTGCATGAGGAACAGGCCGCCGTGGCACTGGAGCTCGACGACGTCTTCTCCCGTATAACTCTTCGGAGCTCTGTAAACTATGGCTATTGCCTGGTCAAGCACATCGTCGCCGTCATGAACGCGGCCGAATCTTACTGAATAACCCGGCAAATCGGAGAGCTTTGCCGAACCTGCGCAGCAGAACACCTTGTCCGCGACGGCAATTGCGTCCGGACCGGATATTTTCACTATTCCTATGCCGCCCGCGGCATTGGGTGTCGAAATGGCAGCAATAGTGGACATTTTCGCTCTCCTTTCGGGTTTTTGTTGAACGGACACGATTTTATCATAACTTGCGGCCAAAATCAATTGACTTTAATAAGGTATTATATTATCATTTTTACCATCACTTTTTAATGAGTGAAAAATCTTTGCGCAAAAGCCATTTGCGAGAAAGGAAAAGCAATGAAAAATTCAGAAAAATCAATGGACAAAATCGTTGCCCTTTGCAAGAACAGAGGCATCATCTACGCCGGATCCGAAATATACGGCGGTCTTGCAAACAGCTGGGACTACGGCCCCGTAGGCGTTGAGTTCAAAAACAACGTCAAGAAGGCATGGCTGAAGAAATTCGTTCAGGAATGCCCCTACAATGTCGGACTTGATCCCGCAATTTTGATGAACCCGGAGACATGGGTTACAACCGGTCACGTTGCCGGCTTCTCTGACCCGCTCCTCGATTGTAAGGCCTGCAAGGCCCGTCATCGTGCGGACAAACTTATCGCTGAGGAATTCCCGGATGTCAATGTTGACGCAATGACATTTGATGAGATGGAAGACTACATCAACACTCACGAGGATATCATCTGCCCCATATGCGGCAAGCATGATTTCACTCCCATCCGTAAGTTCAACCTCATGTTCAAGACGGCTATCGGCGTAACGGAGGACTCAAGCTCCGTCTGCTATCTTCGTCCCGAGACGGCCCAGGGCATTTTTGTAAACTTTGCAAATATCCAGAGAACTACCCGCAAAAAGATACCGTTTGGTGTTTGCGATGTAGGTAAGGCCTTCAGAAACGAGATTACTCCCGGTAACTTCATATTCAGAACGAGAGAGTTCGAACAGATGGAACTTGAATTCTTCTGCAAGCCGGGCACAGACCTTGAGTGGTTTGCATACTGGAAGGATTACTGCAAGAACTGGCTTCTCACACTCGGCATAAAGGAAGAGAATCTCCGTATGCGTGACCATGAAGCTGCGGAACTTGCTTTCTATTCCCGTGCAACAACGGATATCGAATACGCTTTCCCGTTTACCGACTGGGGCGAGCTTTGGGGTATAGCCGACAGAACCGACTATGACCTCGGCCGTCATCAGGAAGCATCAGGTAAAGACTTGACTTACTTCGATCAGGAGGAGAACACCCATTACATCCCGTATGTAATTGAGCCTTCCCTCGGATGCGACCGTGTAGCACTGGCCTTCCTTTGCGAAGCGTATGACGAGGAAGTTGTAGGCCGGGACAAGAACGGCAAGGACGACATCCGCGTTATTCTTCATCTTCATCCTTTCCTTGCTCCCTACAAGTGCGCAATCCTGCCGCTGAGCAAGAAGGAGAAGCTTTCTGACAAGGCAATGGAGATCTACAATGATCTCTGCAAGGATTTCATGGTGGATTATGACGATGCCGGCTCAATTGGCAAGCGTTACAGACGCCAGGATGAAATCGGCACGCCTTTTTGCATTACCGTTGACTTCGATACGGTAGGCGACGATGAAAACGGAACTCCTGCTGACAACTGCGTAACGGTCCGTGACCGTGACACAATGGAGCAGGTCCGCATCCCCATAGACGAGCTCAAAGCATATATTGCAGAGAGGGTTAAGTTTTAATGGTTTGCAATAACGTACTTGAAGCAATCGGCGAGACACCCATGATCCGTCTTTCAAAGAAGATGGTGGGTGAGGACAGCGCTGAAGTGCTTGTAAAATTTGAGGGTCTCAATGTAGGCGGCTCTATCAAGACCCGTACGGCTCTTGCCATGATAAACGCGGCGGAGCGGGACGGCATCTTGAATGAGAACAGCATAATTGTTGAGCCCACTTCGGGAAATCAGGGCATAGGTCTTGCGCTGGTCGGTGCCGTAAAAGGTTACCGGACCATAATAATCATGCCCGACTCGGTTTCCGAAGAGCGCACGAAAATATGCCACCACTACGGCGCGGAGATAATCTTAATCCACGACGCGGGTGACATAGGCGAGTGCATTGATGAATGCATAAAGAAGGCATACGAGCTTAAGGAGGAAGACCCGAACGTCTTCATTCCGCAGCAGTTTGAGAACCCGAACAATGTAATGGTTCACAAACACCATACTGCTCTTGAGATAATGGAGCAGGTTGCGGGTCCCATCCACGGTTTCTGCTCCGGCATAGGCACGGGCGGCACCATCACCGGTATCGGTGAAGTCTTAAAAGCTCAGTATCCCGATGTCGAAATCTGGGCAGTTGAGCCCGAAAACGCTGCAATTTTAGCCGGCGGCACGGTAAAGACTCATATTCAGATGGGTATCGGCGATGGAATCATCCCCGCTATACTTGATCAGAATATCTACAGTTATATCTATACCGTAACGGATGAGGAGGCTCTTGAAACTTCAAGAAACCTCGCCCGCCTCGAAGGAATCTTCTGCGGCATAAGCTCGGGTACAAATGTCGCCGCGGCGCTGAAGCTCGCGAAGAAGCTCGGCCCCGGCAAGACGGTTGTCACCGTCCTGCCCGACACCGCCGAGCGATACTTCTCAACGCCGCTCTTTTACGATGAATAAACAAAAAACGGAAGGCCTTTCAGCCTTCCGTTTTAATATTGAAGATTAATAGTAGCGCATGAGGCCTACGACGCGGCCGAGGATGACGAGTTCGTCGCAGATAATCGGGTCCATA
>JAFYJR010000077.1 GCA_017538005.1 Clostridia bacterium
CGTTTATGACATCCGCAGGCACTTCTATGTTGAATATCTGCAGATTAACGGATCCTGCCATATTAACCCTCCCTTTCTTTTAGGTAGTCAACGGCAATTTGCAATGCGGTTTTCGCGGCAATTGCCCGGTTATAATCTCGTTCATTTTCAGTACCGGTTTTAAGGCTTATGTACTGAGTTGTTTCCCCGTCGGAGAGACCTATGTGCATTTCTCCTTCGGGGTGGTCGCCGTCGGGGCCGGGCCCCGCGACGCCGGTTATGCCGACACCTATGTCGGCACCGGCAGTACGCCTGGCCCCCTCGGCCATCTGCACCGCCGTCTCCGCGTTTATCGGACCTTTCTCTTCAAGAAGGTCCGCGTCCACGCCGAGCAGTTTTTTCTTCATCTCATTTGAGTAGGTTACAAGACCACACTCAAAGATATCGGACGCTCCGGGAACATCAGTGATACTCTTCGCGACAAGACCGCCGGTGCAGGACTCCGCGACGGCTATGTGCAGCGAGTTTGCTTTAAGCAGTTCCACAAGTTCTTTTGCAACACTGCTCTGTTCCAAGTTTATCACCTCTTATGCTTCGAGTGAGTGGTCAATTATCGTAAGTTTTACGCCCTCAATTGCCCTGTTTATCAGGTCTTCAATATCGAGCGCCTTCTCGGCCGCCTCTACCTCTTCAGGCGAGGGCCTGAGTTTCGGATGCTTCGGTGTGAACACCGTGCAGCAGTCCTCGTACGGCTGAATTGAAATATCGAAAGTGTCTATCTTTCTCGAAATCTCAACGATTTCGTTTTTGTCCATTCCGATCAGCGGTCGAAATACGGGTATGGTCGCAACCGCGTCGGTACAGCCGAGCGCCCAGAGCGTCTGGCTTGCGACCTGCGCGAGGCTCTCGCCTGTTATCAAGGCGCCGCAGCCCTGCTTTTTCGCCAGGCCGACCGCTATGCGCATCATCATTCTGCGCATGATTATCGTGAAATATTCCTCGGGACAGTCGTCCTTTATCCGCTCCTGAATCTCAGTAAAAGGCACGACAAGAAGATTTATCGTTCCGCTGTATCTTGAGACCTTACCGAGAAGCTCGTGAACTTTCTGTTCGGCTCTCTGACTTGTATACGGCGGGGACGCGAAATGAATCGCGTCAATCACAAGTCCGCGCTTTGCCATGGTCCAGGCAGCGACGGGACTGTCGATGCCTCCGGAAATCATGACGGCGGCGCGACCCGAGGTGCCGGTGGGCATTCCGCCCGCTCCCTTTATCTGATTTCCGTGTATGAACGCGTATTGGTCGCGAACTTCCACATTTACAATCAGGTCGGGGTTATGTACATCGACCTTGAGATACGGATAGTTTGAGAGTATCTCTCCGCCGAGTTCATTGCATATCTGCGGTGAGTTCAGCGGGAAAGATTTGTCTGAGCGTTTGGCTTCTACCTTGAAAGTTTTCACATCGCGGAATGACGGTTTCAGGTACTCCACTGCCGTGCTCTTTATCACTTCCATATCCTTCTCGCAGGCGGCGGCACGGGAGAAACCGGCGATTCCGAAAACCCTCTTTAAAGCCTCGGCCGCCGCGTCCATGTCGGCGTCGTCATTTATCGGGTCAATCATTATCGTCGACTGCGACTTCTTTATGTCCGCTTTGAGATACGGCGACAGACGGCGCTTTATGTTCTTTACGAGCACGTCTTCAAATGTGCCCCTGTTTAAGCCCTTGAGCGCTATTTCGCCGTTTTTTATGAGAATGATTTCTTTCATCAGTTTGTCTTCCTGAGCATCTTATTGGCCTTTATAAAGCATTCGGCAAGGTATTCCGTCTCCTCTTTCGTGTTGAAACGCGAGAAACTGACGCGTATCGCCGAATCAATTGTTTTATTGTCAAGACCCATGGCGGTCAGAACATAGCTTCTGTGGCCCTTTGAACATGCTGAACCCGTGGAAACATACACGCCGCTCTCCGACAGGAAGTTTCGCAGAACTTCCGACGGTATGCCGAGCAACGAGATATTCAGAATATACGGAAAGCCCTCGGGTGAATTCACAACGAGATTTTCCTGGTCGGCCAGGCAATTCAGAAGGCATGATTTCAGAGCGTCAACACGGGCGCCGTTTTCGGCGATGTCACCGAGGTCGGATACCGCGGCGGCAAGGCCCATGATGCCGGGCATGCCGTGCGTGCCCGAGCGAAGACCGTTTTCCTGGCCGCCGCCCAGAACATACGGCACGAGCCGTGTGCCCTTTTTCACATACAGGGCGCCCGCTCCTTTGGGACCGTGAATCTTATGGGAACTTACGGTTATCAGATCAGCCCTGATCTCTGATGCCTTAAACGGCAGCTTGCCGAAGGCCTGCACCGCGTCCGTATGGAGCAGCGCGGGCGCTCCCGCCCGCTTTATCGCGTCCGCGGCATCCCTGACCGGCTGAACACTGCCGACTTCATTATTTACTAGCATGAGACTGACCAGTATGGTCCTGTCGTTTATGCTCTCAAAAAGACTCTCCTTTGACACACGGCAGTCTTTGTCAACGGGAAGATATATTACTTCAAAACCTTCCTCTTCAAGTCTCTTCATACACTCAAGTACGGAAGGGTGTTCGACGCAGGAGGTGACAATCCTGTTTCCTCTGCGGCGCAGGGCGTTCACCGTACCCATGACGGCGATGTTGTTGCTCTCCGTGCCCCCGGAAGTGAAGTACACTTCCTCAGGCATACAGCCGAGAGCCTTCGCCACGGTTGCGCGCGACTCCTCAAGTTTCGCGCTCGCAGCGTCACCGACTCTGTGCAGCGAAGAGGGATTTCCGTAATTCTCCGTCAGAGCGCATACCACAGCGTCAACGACAGCCTGTGTCGGCTTCGTTGTCGCGCTGTTGTCAAAGTAGCACTCCACAAGAGTTCCTCCTTAGAAGAAGAGTGATTTGCCCATTATGCCCGTAAAGGCAAGGCACAGGATGGCAATGTACATGAAGAGGGCGGGCGTGCCGCGGAAACTGAGCGGTGTCTCGGAATTTACTTCGAGGCGTCGCATACCGAGGTGGATGAGAGCCACCGCTATGAGGAATGCCACGCCCGCGCCGAGACCCTGCGCTATGGCCTCGTGCACACCGTATGTCGCCTTTTCCGTGATAAACGGAACGGCGAGGACTATGGTGTTGAACGAGGCGACCGCGGTCTGCCTGAAGAATTTGTCAACTTCTATCTCTGACCAGTCTGAAGATTTCAGAAGGGTCCTGATAATCGCCACAGATACAAAATAGACAATCGTCAGGACGACGGTGTATACCGCGAGCGACATAATCGTCGAACTGTTTTTAAAAGCGGGTATGAAAAGTACCACGCGGCAGATAAGGCTGGTAAGAGTTGAAAAATACGCGATCATTATCGAAAACAGCAGAATCTGCTTCGGTCTCGCGGCCGAGCGTATTGCCTCACTCGCGCCGTAACCGCCGGTGAATACAAGGTTCTGGGTGAAGCAGACGTAAATGAACGCCGCAAAGAAAGCCGCTATGAATTTCATTCGTCCTCACCCTCCTTTTCGACGGGTTCGATATACTCTTCCCGCTCAAGTTTCACCTGTTTTTCCTGTCCCTGTCTGTTGAGAATCCGGCGCTGCGGTTTTTCCCGCTTCGAAGCCGCGACCGCCGCCGCGAATCGCTCGGCATCGCCGCTCTTCTTAACCTCGGCACCGAGGTCAAGCGTTACAAACTCAAAACGGGACGTGTTCTGTGAGACTTTCGGCATCTCATCGGAAGGAGCAAGTTCCGCCTGAACGGTGGACTCGACCTGGGGAAGGCTTCCGGAACGAAGTTCCTCGGCCTCTTCCAGTGTCATAACCTCGAAGGTCTGCTTCTTCTCAGGCTCTGCTTTTCTCTTTTTCTTTTTGCGTCTGGGAGCAGTGTTTACGGCGCCGCGCTTCGCACCTTTAAGCTGAAGCTTCGCCTTATTGCTGCCCTTTATGTTTGTTCTGGAGTTTGCTATGAGTTCATCGGCAAACTCAGGATCAAGATTTCTGAAATATACGCGGAGCGCGGCAGCAAGGTAAGCGATTACTATAAAGCCGCCGAGAGGCATGAGGAATGCCTCGGCAGGTTTGATAAAGCCCAGTTTGTGTCCCCAGACACTGCCCGCGCCCAGAAGTTCACGGATAAATCCGACCGCGACAAGCACGGCGGAGTAACCGAGACCCGCGCAGATTGATGTCAGAAGAGATTTTCCGATATTGCTTTCAACCGCCTCTCGCTCACAGTTTCTGACTATGAGCGGGTTTACCGCGAGAAGCGGGAAGTAGATGCCCAGAGCGAGCATCATATCGGGTGAAAACTTATCAACCAGGATCATGCTCGGTACGACAACGAGCATTCCGATAATCGTATAAAGACCGAGACGCACCCACTGTTTAATACGCTTTAAGAACAGCGATGTAATAAGCTGAGCGACAATGAGTGTGACTATAGTTATGAGCGACATGATGAGAGCCGCTTTTAAGGATGTGCAGATCGCCACTACCGGACACAGGCCTATCGTTCCGACGAGTACCGGGTTCTTTGCGAGCACTTCCCTGAAGAGATAACTCTGATTATTCATTCGCGTTACCTCCTTCTTCCTGGCCGTCAACAATGGCCGCGAGGAGAGCTTCAACTTCAGCAGTTATCGCCGGGTCCTCCGCCTCTATCACAGGCTCTGCCTCAAGAGTAATCCCGGGTTCGGGCTCGGGTTCAGGTTCCGGCTGCGGCTCGGGTTCCGGCTGTATCGCAGGCTCTGCGACGGGCTCAGGCTGAGGCTCAGGTTCGGCAACTGCTTCCGGCTCGGGCTCCGCGACAGGTTCCGGAGCGGGCTCCTCGCCCTCGGCGAGAGCGGGCTTCGGTCCGTGTACGGGAACGGGGCCATTTCTGAAGATACCCCTTATGGCATCCGCCAAAGGATCAAACATATCTGAGAGGGCGTTCATTATCAGAACAACGAAAATTACACTCTCCTCGTATGTTCCTACACGCCGTAAAATCATTGTGAATATACCCGCGATTACACCGTAAAGGATACGGCCGCGGTTCGTCTTCGGGCTCGTCGCCGGGTCCGAAAGGAAAAATACGCCGCTGAAGAAAAGGAGACCGGCGCCGAGTTCCATTACCACGGAATAACCGCGGCCCGTCATAATGCGCGGGAAGAGGAACGCTATCGCGGCGCAGGTCAAAACATAGCTGAAAGTCGTAACGGCTCCGCTCTGTTTGCGTATTACAAGATAAAGGAAGGTGCCTATCATGAGGATAAGGCAAGAGGCGCCCATGGGTCCCGGGATTCTTCCTACGAAGATATCCAGAACATTAAGCATATTTGTGCCGATGGATCTCGACTGTGAGAGCATCTGGGCAAGAGAGGTTCCCGGTTCAAACGCCGGCGAGGTGGCAGCGGTTGTGAGTTTGCCTATCGCCAGGTTCGGATATGCGAAAACAAGCGACGGATAACTGAGTGTCACAAAACCTATGCCGACGGCAGCAGGTACAAAGGGCTGCGTCGTGGTGTCGCCGAACGGAAGCTTAGCCACCGCTATGGCAAATACAGCGCCGAGCGGCGCAAGCCAGAACGGGGCTGCCGACGGCAGCGCAAGCGCGACCGCAAAGCCTGTAAAAATCGCCGACAGATCCGCGAGTCTCGTCGGATTTCGTTTCATGAAAACCATGTATCCGATTACCTCGGTCAGAACCGCCGCAAATACGGACAGGAGGATACTGATGAGGGCGCGTATTCCGTAGGTGTAAACAGCCACAACGGAAATCGCCGTCATCATTATGATCATGTCCATCATAAACGAGCGAACTTTGTTCATACGGTTGCCTTCTCCTTAAGTTCCTTGATTATCTCCTCTGCGTCGGGAGCTTTGAAAACCGCGCTTCCCGAGACAAAAGCGTTCGCGCCGGCTTTTGCAGCGACAGAAACGGTATTTGTGTCAATACCTCCGTCAACTTCTATAATCATGTCGTGAAGACCGCGGCGCTCACACTCTTCACGGATGGCTTTCACCTTGGGCATCATATCCGCCATGAATGACTGACCGCCGAATCCGGGCTCAACCGTCATGACAAGAACCATATCGACAAGGTCGAGATAAGGGTATATAACTTCCGCCGGTGTCATGGGCTTGACGGATATAGAGGGTCTGCAGCCCAGTTCACGGATTCTGTTTATTGTCTCAACAGGATCCGAGTCGGACTCGACATGGAAAGTGATATAGTCCGCTCCCGCGGCGGCAAAATCCTCCGCGTACTTGAGCGGATCGGAAATCATGAGGTGGACATCCGCCACGCTGTTCATGACTTTTTTAAGGCTCTTTACCACCGGCGCGCCTATCGTTATGTTCGGCACAAAATGGCCGTCCATAACATCGATGTGCATCCAGTCCGCGCCGGCGTCTTCCATTCTTTTTACTTCCTCCCCCATCTTCGCGAAATCGCACGACAGGAGCGAAGGGGCTATTATAACCATAGTTACTCCTTTTATTAAATAATAAAAGATATAATCGATTCAGTATAACACATATCGCGCGAAAATAAAACAATTTCGGTAAAATTATTAATTGACGGCAATAAAAAAGCTCCCCTCTCCGGGGAGCTTTTCGGGGTTTAAAGATTCAGTTTTTTCTCCTCTTTATCCGTTGCCGGAGGCGGCAGTTCCTCTGCCTCCCTTTCCTCGTAGGTAAGGTGAATTACACCCTCCCGATTAAGCGCCACAACGACATAGAGAATGAGGATGAACGCGAACATGCCGAGTACGCCGAAGAACTTGAGACCTATGTACATTATCGAGAGTGTAAGAGCGGCCGGCAGTTCCATCGTGTCAGATACGAGTTTCGGCTCGATAATATGTCTGACAACAGTTATTATCGCGTAAATCACGAACAGGCCGAGAAGCATCTTCGTATCTCCGCTGAAGAGGCAGAATGCCATCCAGGGCCACATAACGGTACCTATTCCGAGTACGGGAAGAATGTCCAGAAGAGCGGTGATTATGGCGATTATGACAATGTATCCGCCCTTGTAAATACCCATTGCCCTGAGAACAAACAGGCCTACCGACAGTTCAATAAAAGTCATACTGCATATTACGGCATACGCCTTCATAAGTTTGCCGACCGACTGCTTCATAACGCGTCTGACGGCCTGGAATTTTTCGGTGCTCTCGGGATTCATCATGCTCTCAATGATTCCGATAATCTCGTCATATTCTATCGTCATAAAGACGGAGAGAATGATGCAGATGATGACGGCGATAAGAATCGAAGGGATCTGTTTCGCGGTTGCCACAAGTCCTGAAACTCCCGTACTTACGCCGCTTGAGAGTTTTTCGGTTATCTTTGAAAAATCAAAGGACGAAATCGAAATAGTGTACTCTTTGTTTGCTATTTCCGGGTCATTTGACATCAGGATTTCGAGGTTGTTCATCAGCTCGTCTACATTGTCCCGGAGACTGTCCTGCATAAAGCCGGGGAGTGAGTCCAGAATGCCGTAAACCTGGTCGTGAATCCAGTCATAGTCTGAGACATACTCGGAAATATGTTTTACAAAGTCTATTCCCTCTGTCAGAAGTCTGTCTCCTATGGCGTAAACACCCAGGAAAAGAAGAGCCATTAAAACCAGCACGAGCACCGTAGCTACAAGCGCTTTCGGCACTTTGAGCTTGCGGCTCAAAAACTTCATGGGGCGCTGCAAAACGAGCGCGATAATAAGCGCTATGAAGATGGGCAGAAGAGGATAAAAAGCGTATTTCAGAAATACTGCCACAAACATCAGCAAGATGACAAAATAGACGACGTCTATTATGAATTTTTTGCGTTTTTCAACCTGCGTCACAAAATGCACCACCTGTCGAATATTGATGTAAATATTTTACAACACGCCTTTTAAATAAACAATACAAAAAAGGGTTACATATTTATTTCATTTGTGCTATCATAATCCATATTATTTTTTACCCTGAGGATGTGACAGCATGAACGTAGCGGTAATGGGATACGGAACAGTAGGCTCCGGAGTGGTCGAAATCATCAACAGAAAAGACCTCGGCCTCACCGTTAAATACATACTCGACCTGCGTGATTTTCCGGGCGATGTAAACGCCTCGAAATTCACCAAGGATTTCAATGATATTTTAACCGGCGATGTGGACATCGTCGTTGAAACCATGGGCGGACAACATCCGGCATTTGAGTTCGTCTCACAGTGTCTCGCGGCAGGAAAGCACGTTGTTACGTCAAATAAGGAACTCGTTGCGGAAAAGGGCCTTGAGCTCATAACTCTCGCAAAAGAAAACAATGTCAACTTCATGTTCGAGGCGGCCGTAGGCGGCGGAATACCCGTAATCCGTCCTCTGACATTTTGCCTGAGAGCAAACAACATCCGCTCCGTAAACGGCATCTTAAACGGCACTACAAACTTCATCCTCACAAAGATGATAAAAGAAAATATGTCCTTTGAGGACGCTTTAAAGATAGCCCAGGACAACGGCTATGCCGAAAAGGACCCGACAGCCGATGTCGAGGGACACGATGCCTGCAGAAAGATCTGCATCCTTGCCGCTTTGGCATTCGGAAACCATGTCTATCCGAAGAATGTCCACTGTGAAGGCATAACAAAGATAGCCCTCGAGGATGTCGCGAATGTCTCCGGCATAGGCGCCATAAAACTTATCGGCACCGCCGAAAAGCTTCCCGACGGAAAACTGTACATCCTTGTCAGCCCCGCCGTTGTACTCAGCGACCGCCAGCTCTCGGCAGTATCCGATGTTTTCAACGCCGTTATGATTGACGGCGACGCCACTGATGAGGTGCTCTTCTACGGCAAGGGCGCAGGCTCGCTGCCGACGGCAAGTGCCGTCGTCGCGGACGTCCTTGACTGCGCCGAGCACAGTGAGCGCCGCCGCCCCGTTTTCTGGGGACCGGAAAAACCCGAACTCATCGCTGATTACAGAGAAGTTGAAAACAAATTCTATGTTCGCGGCGCCGCTCTCGATGAAAATCTCATCGATACAAAACTGAACGACGACGCATACATTACCAAACCCATTACAGAAAATGCCCTTCGCGAAAAACTTGACGGCGAACCCGCAAGTCTCATCCGCGTAGCAAGGCTCTAAGGAGGACCGGATGGCACTCATAGTTCAGAAATTCGGAGGCACTTCCGTAAAGGATGCCCCGTCCATAAACCGGGTCGCCGGCATTGTCGCCGAGACCTACTCGGAAGGCAATGACGTAATTGTCGTCGTTTCCGCCCAGGGCGACACGACAGACGACCTCATTGCCAAGGCAAACGAAATTAATCCCGGCCATTCAAGGCGTGAACACGACATGCTCGTCTCCGCCGGCGAACAGATTTCAATAGCTCTGCTCGCCATGGCTCTAGAGAAAATAGGCCTTCCGGTCATCTCTCTTCTCGGCTGGCAGGCAGGTTTTTCCACGAACTCGAGCTACACCGCGGCGCGCATAAAGAAGATTGACCGCGAACGCCTTCAGAACGAACTCGACCAGCACAAAATCGTCGTAGTCGCGGGCTTCCAGGGTCTCAATAAGTATGATGACATCACCACTTTAGGACGCGGCGGATCGGACACTTCCGCAGTCGCTCTCGCGGCTGCCCTCCACGCGGACAAATGCCAGATATTCACGGATGTTACAGGCGTATACACCGCCGATCCGCGCAAGGTAAAAGGCGCCGTAAAACTTAAAGAGATAACCTACGACGAGATGCTCGAACTCGCCTCCTGCGGAGCGCAGGTCTTAAACAACCGCTCCGTCGAAATGGCAAAGAAATACAATGTTGAGCTCGAAGTTTTGTCCAGCATGGAACGCGAGCCCGGTACTATAGTTAAGGAGAACACAAAGATGGAAAAAATGCTCATCCGCGGAGTCGCAAAAGACAACGACGTCGCTCGTATATCAGTCCTCAGACTTCCCGATAATCCGGGTATCGCCTTCAAACTTTTCTCAAAGCTCGCTTACAGAAAAGTAAATGTCGACATCATCCTTCAGTCTGTCGGCCGTGACGGCACGAAAGATATCACTTTCACCGTTCCGCGCGGCGACGATCAGCTTGCCAAGGAAGCCGTTTTCGAAGCCTTCCCCGACCTCACCAAGGAGAACTTTGTAGTTGATACAAACGTCTCCAAGGTCTCCATCGTCGGCGCGGGCATGGAAACCCATCCCGGCACGGCCTCCCAGATGTTTGAAGCCCTCTTCGACGCGGGCATCAACATCCAGATGATCTCAACAAGCGAGATAAAAATCTCCGTCCTTGTTGACCAGAATGACGCGGACAAGGCGATTTCCGCCATCCACGACTCCTTCTTCCCCGAAGGCTGAACACAAATAACAAACCCCGGTTCGTATGAACCGGGGTTCTTTTTATTCTTCTGCGGCCGCGGTGAAAATTTCACGCGCCTGCTTCTGAGCTATCTTGTTTTCATACATCTTCATATCCGCGTCACGCAGGCAGGAATGGAATCTCGGACCTATGTCGGCAGCATATCCGTATGCCATCTCACATTTGAGGTCCGGAGAAGAATCGTTCATTGTATCAAGTATTTTTGTCCAGCGTTCCACGAATTCCTGCGCGTCTTTTTCGGTGCCGTTCGGTATGACGACGAGGAACTCGTCGCCGCCGAAGCGGAAGACATACATGTTGTCGAAAGCGGCGCGCTGCACGCTGTCGGCGGCCATAAGGATGAGACGGTCACCGAGCTCGTGTCCTCTGGTGTCATTTATGTATTTCAGGTTGTTTACATCGAAGAATAAAACGGCAGTCTTTTCATAGGAGGTAAAACTTCTGAGAAGATCGTTGTATTTATTCCTGTTGTAGAGTCCGGTAAAACCGTCATGCTCGCCGTGGAAACGGGATTTATATTCGCTTAAGATTATCTCTTTCCTGTTGTCAACGATGGCGTTGATAAGAGGAACAAAGGCCGAAATGAGAATGATTCTCGGCAGTATGAAGAGTACAAAAAGAGATATTATTACATCTTTCAGGGGCTTAATCTCACCGGATAAAACCGCTCCGTATTCTGAAACCTTTTCGGTCGGCAGGAGAATCATATTGGCATCGCATAGACCGATTTTGTAGCCCAGAATTACGGAAACCGCGCTCGTCACAAGGGTCATTGTATAGGCGAGATGCAGGGTGGTTTTTTTCGGATACTGCGCCGCGATGAGAATGGGAGCGATGGCGACAAATGTCATAATATATGACATAAAAGTCTGCACAAGCGTTACCATGATGAGCGACGCGAACAG
>JAFYJR010000078.1 GCA_017538005.1 Clostridia bacterium
TTGAAAAAGCTCTGCGAGAACGCAGGTATAGAGTTTTCAATGTCACCCGAGTTTGACTATGAGGGACAGCCTGTCTCGACGACACGCATAAAGAAGGCACTCGAGAAGGGCAAGATCGAGACGGCCAACCGCATGCTCGGCCGCCCCTATTCCTTCCGTCTCCAGGTTGTCGACGGCGACAAGCGCGGCCGCCATCTCGACGCGCCCACAATAAACCAGAAAGCTGATCCGCACATCGTCATACCGAAGTACGGCGTTTACATGAGCAAGGCAACAGTGGGCGACAGGAGTTATCTCGCGATTACAAACATCGGTGTCCGTCCCACATTCTACGAGGATGCCGAACCGTCCATTGAAACCCATATCCTGGACTTTGAGGGCGACCTCTACGGCAAGTTCGTTGAGATAGCGCTTCTGCGTTTCATCCGCCCGGAGAAGAAGTTCGCTTCTTTCACTGACCTTGAGGTCCAGATAAAGAACGATGAGAAAAAGGTAAGGCAGCTTGCCGAAGAGGCGAGAAACAGATAAATTAATGCTTTACTTTTAAAATAAAATATGATAATATAAGCAAGCCCTTTTCTCGGAGTACGGCGTATGCCCTTGTGGGATCACCGTTACCGTACCCTGGGAGATTGGAAATATTAAATGAGGTGAAAACTATGACACAGGCTGAAAAGCAGGCTATTATGGCCGAGTACGCAACACATGAAGGCGACACGGGTTCTCCCGAGGTTCAAATTGCCGTTCTCACAAAGAGAATCAATGACTTGAACGCTCATCTTAAGGAGCATCCGCATGACTTCCATTCAAACAGAGGACTTCTGAAGATGGTCGGTCGCAGACGTAACCTTCTTACTTATCTCCAGAAGACAGACATTGAGCGTTATCGTTCAATCGTTTCCAGACTCGGTCTCAGAAAGTAAGACAGTGGGGCAGATGGCAGCTTTGTCATCTGCCTTAAATTGCTTTTTAGGAGCACAATTTTCGTAAATTCGGGAGGCAACCCAAAAGGGATTAGCGGTAAATTAAGGACCCGCGTTTTGTCGGATTTTTAATTTATTGCTAAACCTCAAGGGTTCGCAAACTGCCTCCCTGAAAATAAATAAGGAAGGTAAAAGAAATGTTTGAAAACTACAAGGTTTATGAAACAACCCTTGCGGGCAGACCTCTTCGCCTTGAGACAGGCAAGATGGCAGGTCTCGCAAACGCCGCCGTTTTCGCAAACTACGGTGAGACAGCCGTACTCTGCACCGTAACGGCATCCGACAAACCCAGAGAGGGTGTTGACTTTTTCCCGCTCTCAGTTGACTACGAAGAGAAGATGTACTCTGTCGGCCGCATCCCCGGCTCTTTCCAGAGAAGAGAGGGTAAGGCTTCCGAGAAGGCCATCCTCGCCGGCCGCTGCATAGACAGACCCATCCGTCCTCTTTTCCCGAAGGATATGAGAAATGACTGCTCGGTAGTCGCGACAATCATGTCCGTCGATCCCGACTGCTCACCCGAGATTACAGCCGCCATCGGCGTTTCTGCCGCTCTTGCCATTTCCGACATTCCCTGGGACGGTCCCATCTCTTCTGTCGATGTAGGTCTCGTTGACGGCGAAATCGTCATCAACCCCACACTTGAGCAGAGAGCAAACAGCGACCTCAAACTCACAGTTTCCTCAACAGCCGACCTCGTTGCAATGATAGAAGCAGGCGCGAACGAGATCCCCGAGGACAAGATGTTTGAGTGCATCATGGCAGGTCACGAGGCAAACAAGGAAGTTGTAAAATTCATCAACTCCATCGTTGCAGAGATAGGCAAGCCGAAGTTCGAGTTCGAGTCAAATGACCCGGATCCGGCCATTCTCGATGAGATTGAAGCTTTCTGCGTAAAAGACGTTGAGTACGCTCTTGACACAGACGACAAGAACGTCCGTGACGAGCGACTTCTTCCCGTATATGACAAGGTTCATGAGAAATATGACGAGCTCTTCCCCGAGCAGGAAGGCAAAATCGACGAGATCATGTACCTTATCCAGAAGCACATCGTCCGCCGCTGGCTCAAGGATGAGCACAAGCGTGTTGACGGCCGCGGCATAGACGACATCCGTCCGCTTAACGCTGAGGTTGATCTTCTTCCGCGCGTTCACGGTTCAGGTATGTTCACACGCGGACAGACACAGGTTCTCTCCGTCGCCACACTCGCTCCCGTATCCGATGCCCAGAGACTTGACGGTCTTGATGAGGATACAGAGAAGAGATACATCCATCACTACAACTTCCCGTCATTCTCAGTCGGCGAGACAAAGCCTCCGAGAGGCCCCGGCCGTCGTGAGATAGGCCACGGCGCTCTTGCTGAGCGTGCGCTTCTTCCGGTAATCCCTTCAGTTGAGGAATTCCCGTACGCCATCCGTGTAGTATCGGAAGTTCTCTCTTCGAACGGTTCTACATCGCAGGGCTCTGTATGCGGTTCCACACTTGCACTCATGGCTGCAGGTGTTCCGATCAAGGCTCCCGTTGCCGGTATTTCCTGCGGCCTTATCACAGGCGACCAGGGTGTTTACGGCGACTTCATGACAATGGTTGACATCCAGGGTCTTGAGGATTTCTATGGCGACATGGACTTCAAAGTTGCCGGCACTCACAAGGGTATCACGGCCATCCAGATGGACCTCAAGGTTCACGGTCTCACGCCCGAGATTATCAAAGAGGCTTTCGAGAAGACAAGAAAGGCCCGTATCTACATCCTTGATGAAGTTATGCTCAAGTGTATCCCCGAGGTACGCCCCGAGCTTTCAAAATATGCTCCTAAGATGCTTACCACAACCATCAGCCCCGACAAGATCGGCGATGTTATCGGCAAGCAGGGTAAGGTCATCCAGAAGATCTGCGCAGAGTGCAACTGTAAGGTTGACGTCAACGACGAGGGTCAGGTATTTGTATCTGCTCTTGATCTTGAGGACGCGCAGCGCGCAATCTTCATGGTTGAGACCATAGCAAACGATCCCGAAGTAGGCGCTATCTACAAGGGTGTTGTCACAAGACTCATGAGCTTCGGCGCTTTCGTTGAAATTGCTCCCGGCAAGGAAGGTCTTGTACACATCAGCCGTCTCGATGTAAAGCGCACCGAGAAGGTTGAGGATGTCGTAACTGTAGGCGACGAGATTATCGTCAAGGTTATCGAGATAGATGATCAGGGCAGAATAAACCTCTCACGCCGCGACGCTCTTATCGAAGTTGAGGGCGCGGTTCCCGAAAACGATATCGAAGATGAGAAACCCCGCGGCAGACAGGGAGGAAACTTCCGTCGCGGAAACAACAGAAGATAAATCATAAAATCCCGGAAAGGAGGAAGACTTATGGCTGAAAAGAAGGACAGAAAGTGGGCGAAACCGCTCGGTTTCCTTGTAATCATCCTTGCCATAGTCGGCGTGGTTTTCATTGTTCTTACAGTGGTCAAATCGTTTACTGCCAAGCAGGCTGCCGCGAGAAAAGCGGAGATGCTTAAGTTCCAGACGATGCTTGTCCCTGTTGTAATGAATGACATCTCGGAATTTGACGATATTACAAAAGCCGATATGGGCCAGCTCATTGAGGCTTCCATCTGGTCGATTATCAAGAGCGACGTCGCCACGGACCAGTATGAGATTGAAGACGGTATGATCTTCTTCCCGGCAGCGGACGTCGAAGCGAAATACATCTCGCTCTTCGGAGCGGAGAGGGAGATTGAGCATCAGACGGTAGCGTCCTCCGCGTTTGAGTTTGAATATGACTCGGAGCGGGAGGCCTACAAGGTCCCCATCACGGGCGTCGATGCCACTTACACTCCGAAGGTCATTGATATGACCGAGAAGAGCAACACGATAGTTCTTACGGTCGCATACCTTTCCGGCAGCGGATTTGTTCAGGATGATACGGGCGCCATGGTTGAGCCCGCTCCGAGCAAATACGTAAAGGTGACGCTCAGGGAAAAGGGCAAGGCTTATTACATAAGCGCAATCCAGCCCACGAGCGCTCCGGAAACAATCAGTAAATAAATTGACGAAAGGCATCTTGAATACGGTATTCAAGGTGCCTTCTTTAAAGGAGAAACATGGACGCGAAACTCGAGAAGATTCTGCCGCTTGTGCAGAAGCCGGGACGCTATACCGGCGGTGAACTGAACAGCGTTATGAAAGACGCCGGTTCGGTCGAGCTTCGCTATGCCTTCTGCTTCCCTGATACCTACGAGATCGGCATGTCCCATCTCGGCATGAAGATTCTCTATTCGCTTGTAAATGAGAGAGAGGACGCCTGGTGCGAGCGTGTTTTCGCGCCTGCGGACGATATGGAAGAGCAGATGCGCAAAAACGATATTCCGCTCTTTGCAATTGAGTCCAAGGACCCGCTTTATGAGTTCGATATCATAGGCTTTACGCTGATGTACGAGCTCTCGTTTTCAAATATACTCAATATGCTTGACCTGGGCGGCGTGCCCGTGCTCGCGAGTGAGAGAAAAGATCTCAAAAACTTCGTCATAGCCGGAGGTCCCTGCGCGTCAAATCCCGAGCCGCTTTGCGACTTCGTCGATGCGTTTCTGCTCGGCGACGGCGAGGAAGTTACGATTGAATTCCTCGATCTGTACAAGGAGTATAAACGACGCGGAGCGGGCAAGGAGGAATTCCTTGCTGCCGTCGCCGGTATAGAGGGTGTCTATGTTCCGTCCCTTTACGACGTGACTTATAATGACGACGGTACGATAGCCGCCGTTACGCCAAAGGACGGCGCCCCCGCCGTCGTGCACAAGCGTGTCGTAAAGGACATGAATGCCGCCGCGTATCCGGAAAAGTTCATTGTCCCGTTCATAGACATTGTCCATGACCGTGTCAGCGTGGAACTTTTCCGCGGCTGTATACGCGGCTGCCGTTTCTGCCAGGCGGGCTTTATCTACCGACCGATAAGAGAGAAATCTCCGGATGTTGTAAACGCTCAGGCAAAGAGCCTGATAAGAAATTCGGGTTACGACGAGATAAGCCTTATCTCGCTCTCCACATCGGACTATACGGGCATCCAGCCGCTGCTGTCCGACATGATTGACTGGACACAGGAGAAGAAGGTAAACATAAGCCTTCCGTCCCTGCGCGTCGACAACTTCTCTGACGAACTTGTCGAGAAGATGAAACTGATAAGAAAGAGCGGTCTCACGTTTGCCCCTGAGGCCGGTTCACAGCGTCTCCGCGACGCCATAAACAAGAACATAACCGAAGAGGAAATCTTAAGTACTGTCCGTCTCGCGTTCAAAGGCGGCTGGACTACGGTAAAACTTTACTTTATGCTCGGTCTTCCGACTGAGACCTTTGAGGATATAGAAGAGATAGTCGCCCTCTCAAGGCGCGTTGTCACGGAGTACTATCACACCGAGGACAGGCCGAAGGGCAGACAGCTCGTTATTAATGTCAGCGCGTCACCTTTTGTTCCGAAGCCGCACACGCCGTTCCAGTGGGAACCGCAGGCGACCACGGAGGAACTTGAGGAGAAGCGTCAGTATCTCATTGAGCAGACGAGGGGACCGAAGTCCCATATCCATCTCTCCGCCCATCATACTGATACCATTTTCCTTGAGGCGGTATTCGCGAGGGGAGACCGTAAGCTTTCCAAAGTCCTTTACGAGGCCTGGAAGAGCGGATGCAAGTTTGATTCATGGGATGACAAACTTCGCTTTGACCTCTGGCAGGAGGCTTTCAAAGCCTGTGACATCGACCCTGAGTGGTATATCTACAGAAGACGCAGCTACGACGAAATCCTTCCGTGGGACCATCTCGACTACGGTATCACCAAGGAATTCCTGATGCGTGAAAATGAAAAATCAAAGAGGAGCGAGACCACTCCTCATTGCAGAATAAAATGCGCCGCCTGCGGCGCGTCCTCATTGAACGGAGGTGAGTGCGATGCAAA
>JAFYJR010000079.1 GCA_017538005.1 Clostridia bacterium
AGAAGCAGAAAAATATGAAAAAGAATCAAAAAATGCAGCAGCTAAACTTCCTTCTACTTTTGTTTTCTTTGTTGTTACTTGGATGGTACTTTTATTTGCGGTAGCAATTACAATAGCTTTGTTTCACATGAAAGACGGATATTATACGACAAATGATACAGATGCTTTTCTTATCATTCTTTTACCTATAATTCTTGCACCAGTCATAACCTACCTAAACAAAAAATCCCCGAAAAACAAAAAGAAAAAGGAAGAAATCAAAGCAAATGTTGATTCCTTAGAAAAAAAAGCAAACGAGGCGCGTGTACAGACAACCAATTTGCTCGAAGACAACTATGATCAATTAAGTTTTATTCCTACAAGATATTGGTCACTGGATATGGTGTATTACATCATTGAAATGCTTGAAACAAAAAGAGCTTATACTTTAGCACAAGCACTTGAATTAACTGATGCACAGATACACAGAGAAAATCTTGAATACAGCAGCGCTATGCAAACCGCAATGTTAAGCACAGTAAGCAGCAATATAGCTTCTGTAGGAAACGCTATCCGACAGCAAATGTATAGGCAAAATATGTAAAACAAAAACCCGCAGGATAACCTGCGGGTTTGATTTTGTTTATTTGTCATTTTCTTTTATTTTTGCTATATCCTCTTCAAACAGCGGTTTATTGTTTATGTTCCGTAAGATAGCGGCGGGATGGAAGGTTGCGGTAAAGAGGCGTCCGTCTATTTCTTTGAATTCGCCGTGCTGTTTGGTGACTTTGAAGTCTTTGCCTAGAAAATATGAGGCAGATACACGACCGAGACAGACAACAACTTTGGGATTCACTGCTTCTATCTGTGCTTTCAGAAAGCCGATACATGCCGTAACTTCGTCCTTTTTAGGGTCTCTGTTCTCGGGAGGTCTGCACTTGACCATGTTGGCGATGTAGACATTTTTGTCTCTTGAAAGACCAAATTTGTTTAAGGTTTCATCCAGGAGTTTTCCGGATCTGCCCACGAAAGGCATGCCTTCCCTGTCCTCGTTTTCGCCGGGGCCTTCGCCGATAAAAAAGATATCGGCGTTTTGGTTTCCCGCTCCGAAAACGAGGTTGTTTCTTGTTCTGTAAAGTTCACAACCTTTACAGTTCTCACATTGCCTCCTGATTTCGTCAAGATTCATTGCAAATTCACCTTCTGTCTGTCTATTATAATTCATTTAACAAGCCTTGACAATTGTGGTAAAATATATGTCGGGTTTATGGTAAAAATATTCTTAGTAAAGGAGATTTTTGCTGTGCGCAAGAAACAATTCAAAGCGGAGTCCAAGAGACTCATGGACATGATGATCAACTCGATCTACACCAACAAGGAAATCTTCCTCCGCGAAATCATCTCAAACGCGAGTGATGCCATAGACAAGCTCGCTTTTCTGTCCCTGACAGACGACAAAGTAGGCATCAGTCGCTCAGACTTTGCCATCACCATAACTGTTGACAAAGACAATCGTACCCTTACGGTATCGGATAACGGTATCGGCATGAATGCCGATGAACTCGAGAACAATTTAGGCGTCATCGCCCATTCGGGCAGCCGCAACTTCTATGCGGAGAACGAGGGCGCCGACCTGTCTGACACGGATATCATCGGCCAGTTCGGCGTAGGTTTCTACTCCGCCTTTATGGTATCCGACAAGATTACCGTAGAGACGAAGAAATACGGCGAAGATCAGGGCTACCGCTGGGAATCCTCCGGTGTTGACGGCTACACCATTGAGCCGATAGACAGAGACGCTGTCGGCACTGACATCATAATGCACATAAAGGAAGACGGAGACGAATTCGGCGAGTACTCAAGGTACATCAGCGAATATCAGCTCTCCTCCCTTATAAAGAAGTATTCCGACTACATCCGCTTCCCCATAAAGATGCTCATGCCTTCGCTTGAGGAAGGCAAGGAACCCACTCTTGAGACGATAAACTCAATGGTTCCCATCTGGCACAAGAAAAAAGGTGAAGTCAAAAAAGAGGAGTATGATTCATACTATCAGGAGCACTGGATGGACCAGAATCCTCCGCTCTGCACCATACCGATTTCAACCGACGGTACCGTCTCCTATGAGGCTCTGATTTTCATTCCCTCACAGGCACAGATGCAGTACTACTCGGACGAGTTTCAGAAGGGCCTTCAGCTCTACAGCTCGGGCGTCATGATTATGGACAAGTGCGAAGACCTCGTGCCCGATGCCTTCAACTTCATCCGCGGAGTTGTGGAGTCGCCTGACCTCTCTCTGAACATCTCCCGTGAGATGTTGCAGCAGTCCAGGCAACTCGCCGCAATCCGCGGCCATATCGAAAAGAAGGTCAAGACCGAGCTTAAAAAACTCATGGAAAACGACCGTGAGGCTTACGAGGGCTTCTTCAAGTACTTCGGCCGCCATCTCAAGGTAAACCTCCTTGAGGGCTACGGCATGAACAGAGAGCTCATTGCCGACCTCCTGCTCTTCTACTCCTCAACGGAAAAGAAACTTGTAACGCTTGAGGAATATGTAAACAGGATGCCCGAAGACCAGAAATACATCTACTTCGCCACCGGCGAATCTGTCTCCGCGGTTGACGGTCTCCCCCAGGTTGAAAGCATCAAAGACCGCAACCTTGAAATCCTCTACCTCGTTGATCCCGGCGACGAATTCCTGCCGCCCACGCTCGGCACCTATATGGAAAAGGAGTTCCGCAACATCAATGACGATGACCTCGGCTTTGACGACGAGAAAAAGGATGTCGACGAGAAGGCGTTCAAGAAATCCTTCAAGTTCATCAAGGACACTCTCGGCGACAGGGTTGACGAAGTCAAAGCATCGACCAAACTCAAGAGCCACCCGGTCTGCATCACCAGCGGCGACGGCATAACCTTCGAGATGGAGAAATACTTCCACGCCGTAAGTCCCGACGGTATAGGCGCGAAGGCAAAGCGCATTCTCGAGATCAACACTGATCACGACGCGTTCAAGGCTCTCGAAGAGGCAAGGGAAAAGGATCCCGAAAAGGCGAAGAAATACGCCGAAGTTTTGTACAACCAGGCATTGCTCATAGCGGGCCTGCCCATAGAAAATCCGACAGAGTACACAGACCTGCTCGTATCACTGTTTTAAAAAAAGAAAAAGAGGTAAACTTATGAAAATCATGCTTGAAACATCCGCCCGCCATCTCCATGTCACACGCGAAGCGCTTGACATCCTCTACGGCGAGGGCTACGAACTCACCTTCAAGAAAGCTCTCTCCCAGCCCGGCCAGTTCTCCTGCGAAGAGAGAGTCAGAGTCATAGGTCCCAAGGGCGAATTCCCGACCGTCTCCATCCTCGGCCCCATCCGTCCCGCCACGCAGGTTGAACTCTCCGCCTCGGATGCCCGTAAAATAGGCATAGCGGCCCCTGTACGCGAGTCCGGTGATATTGCCGGCTCCGGTGCCTGCAAACTCATCGGACCAAACGGTGAGGTCGATATCGAAGAAGGCGTCATAATAGCAAAGCGCCATATCCATGCGACTCCCGAGGACGCTGAAGCTCTCGGCGTAAAGGACAAGGACATAGTCAAGGTAAGAGTCGACTCCGACGACCGTTCCCTGATATTTGACGATGTAGTCGTACGCGTCAGCGACAAATTCGCTCTCGCCATGCACATTGACACCGACGAATCCTGTGCCTGCGCCGCCACCCCCGACACGATGGTCGAGATAGTCAAATAAAACAAAATTAAAAGGCAGCTGTTTATCAGCTGCCTTTTTTTAATTCAGTTCCGAGAGAACCGTCTGTCCGGTTTGTAAGGACTTCTGCACATCGACTATCCGCTGGTTTTTGGAACCTCTGAAGCGGAGTTCGAGAGTAAGTTGTTCCTGTATAAACCTGCCGTCGATGAGGAGGCTGAGTTCTCTGAGAAGGTCAAGC
>JAFYJR010000080.1 GCA_017538005.1 Clostridia bacterium
ATGATTAATGACGGTGACACCTACATCGCTGTAAAAAGAGAAACTCCCGAAGATGTCGCTTCGCTGGATGTATAAGAAAAGCCCTGAGCGTTTGCTCAGGGCTCTTTTTTTATCTGTGTTTGTTGTAGGAGTGGGAGTAGATTTCGAGGATTTCCTGGTAGATCTTTGCGTCACCTTTGAGGTCGGGGTTCGCTTCGATGATCTGGTTGATGACCTCGTCGGTTTTATAGTCCATATAGAACGTGCGTGACAGGTGCTTCATCTTGAGCTTCTTGTCGCCGTACTTCCAGACTGCCTTGTACTCCCTGGCGGCGCGTCCGAAGGCCTTGTAGGGGTGCTGGAAGACCACCTGTCCGTCCTTGTTTACGCCGAGTTCGAGTTTCTTGGCTTTCTTTGAGTTTATGAGCGCGTCGTATGTGGCCTGGCTCACGAGTCCCGAGCCCGGGTCATACGCCGTGACGTATTTGTTGTCGTTGGGAACGTTGTAGTAGGGCATGAGTACGCCGAAGAAGGCGTAGATAAGAAGAGCGAAAATCGCTATGCCGAGGATGGCGAGAATTATAAGGACAATAATCGCTATCTTGCCGTATTTTTTGATTTTCTGTTTGAGTTCGTCCATTGGAATTCCTCCCAAGTGAAGTATTACTGGATTATTTTAACACATATGTAACTTTAAATAAAGAAGCAAATATGATAAACTGTTAAATCGAGGTGAAAAACGATGGAAACACCCGCTGTTCAGAGCAAGGGGCTCTGGACAAAGGATTTTACGATAATAACCATAGGATCGCTCGTTTCGATGCTCGGCAACACAATGTCCGGCTTCGCAATGAGCCTTCTTGTGCTTGATTATACCGGCAGTACCCTGGCGTATGCGATCTACATTGCCTGCTTCATGCTGCCGCAGCTTATCATGCCTATTTTTTCCGGAGCCATACTCGACAGGTTCTCGAGACTGAAGACTATTTACACTCTGGACTTTGTCTCCGCGGGTCTTTATCTGCTTTTCGCGATACTTCTGGGCAAGGGCTGGTTCAGCTTCCCGATACTGGCAATAACCTGCGTGTTCCTCGGAACGATAGACAGCGTCTATGTGGTGGCCTACGAGAGCTTCTACCCGATGCTTATCACAGAGGGCAACTATCAGAAAGCCTACTCCATAGCGTCGATTTTTGAGACGATGTCGTTCTTTATGGTGCCGGTCTCCACTTTCTTCTATAACAAGATAGGCATAGCACCGCTTCTGGCAGTCGATGCCGTTACATTCTTTATAGCGGCGGTTATGGAGACGAAGATAACTCACAAGGAAGAGTATATCGAGAAACAGAAGGAAGCCCTGCTTGAGAGCGGGGAGGAGCTTAAAGGTGCGAAGCTTGTTCTGAAGGATATCAAAGAGGGCTTTGATTATCTCAAATCTGAAAAAGGTCTCCTCTTTGTCGCGCTCTATTTCTTCTTTTCTTCGCTCGCCGGCGGCGCGGAGGAGACTATGGGTCTGCCGTTTTTCAAGGACGCGTTTGAAAACGGCGAATACCTGTTCTCCATAGTTTACGGCGGCGGCGTAATAGCGAGAGCCGTAGGCGGCACGCTCCACTACAAGTTCAAGATACCCGCGAAGTACAGGTATACTATCGCGTTTGCGGTTTACATATGCCTTAACATCATGGCAGGTATTTATCTCTATATGCCCATACCCGTTATGTTCGCGATGTGCGTCGTTGAAGGTATGATGGGTGTTACGAGTTATACGATAAGGATATCAGCCACGCAGTCCTATGTGCCGGATGAGAAGAAGGGACGCTTCAACGGAGCAATTGAGATGCTCTTTACCGCCGGATTCTTCTTCGGCACGACGATTTCAGGCGCGCTCTCGGAAGTTGTGCCTGACATAAGATATGTCGTAACCGGCTTTATGCTCGTAAGCCTCATCGCCGCAATAGTATTTATCGGCGGCAATAAGAAATACATTGCTCCGCTCTATAACACTGAAAATTAATCAGGAGGATTTTTGATATGAAACTTTCGGAAATGGTCTATAAGAGACCGGATATTGAACAGGTCAAGGCGGATCTTACAAAGTTTGTTGAGGACCTGAAAAACGCAAAGACATTTGAGGAGGCTGACGCAGTATTTACCGCAATGGATAAGTACTCAGACACCCTCGAAACAATGATGACCCTCTGCTATATTCGTCATTCAATCAACACGAAGGACAAGTTCTATGAGGAGGAGCAGGAATGGTTTGATGAGAACACTCCCGTATTTATGGAGTACTCACAGCCGTTCACACTCGCTCTTATTTCAAGCCCGTTCCGTCCGCAGTTTGAGGAGAAGTACGGAAAACTCCTGTTTATCAACGCTGAGATGGAACTCAAGACTTTCAAGCCTGAGATAGTTGAGGACCTTCAGGCTGAGAACAAACTTGTCACGGAGTATGAGAAACTTCTTGCTTCGGCACAGATTGATTTTGAAGGCAAAAAACTGACTATCTCCGAGCTTCTCCCTTACAAACAGGGAACCGATGACGAGAAGAGACTTGCCGCCTGGACAGCCGAAGGTAATTTTTATAAGGAACACAAGGCTGAACTTGACGACATGTATGACAAACTCGTACATCTTCGCGACACAATGGGCAAGAAGCTCGGCTACGGCGGTTATATACCTCTCGGTTACTACCGAATGACCAGGAATTCCTATACGAAAGAGGATGTTGCAAAGTTCCGTGAGTCTGTTGTAAAGTACATTGTCCCGCTTGCGGACAAGATTTACAGAGATCAGGCAAAGCGCATAGGTAAGGAGTATCCGCTCAACTACGCCGATGCCGCTCTGATGTTCCGTGACGGTATGGCAATGCCTCAGGGCAGTGCAGACGATATACTTGCCCATGCCAAGAAGTTTTACGAGGAACTCTCTCCCGAGACGAACGAGTTCATAAACTTCATGTACGATAATGAACTTCTCGATGTACTTTCCAAGGACGGCAAAGCTGTCGGAGGATACATGACTGAGATACCTGATTACAAGGCAGCGTTTATTTTCGCAAACTTCAACGGAACCGCCGATGATGTTGAGACACTGACACACGAGGGAGGACATGCTTTCGCAGGCTATTCAGCCCGCAATGTATTCCCGTCTGAGTACAGGAGTCCCACAATGGAATCTTGTGAAGTACACTCTATGTCCATGGAATTCTTTGCATGGAAGTGGGCTGAGGGCTTCTTCGGCCCGCAGACGGAAAAGTTTAAATATCAGCATCTTGCCGGTGCGCTTAAATTCATCCCGTACGGCACAATGGTTGACCACTTCCAGCACATAGCTTTCGAGAATCCCGATCTCACGCCCGCGCAGCGCGATGAAGAATGGAGAAAGCTCACGGCCATCTACATGCCGTGGATCAAGCTCGACGAGATTCCTTTCTTCGGCGACGGCGCGGCCTGGCAGAGACAGCACCACATCTACTCGCTGCCGTTCTACTACATCGACTACTGCTTCGCTCAGACAGTAGCACTCGAGTACTGGGCATTCATGCAGAGGGACTTTGATGCCGCCTGGAAGTCATATATGAAGTATGTAAGCTTCGCAGGTACGAAGATTTTCAAGGATCTCGTAGTTGACGCCGGTATGGAGAGTCCGTTCGACGAGGATGCCTTCAAGAGTATCTGCGAAGAGGCGGGAGCATGGCTTGACAACTTCGACCTCTCCAAACTTCAATAGTTGATTTTTGTGCAATTTGTACATAATTATTATTATAATTTTGGGGTGTTAAAGCGTTAAATCGCTTTGACACCCTTCTCTTA
>JAFYJR010000081.1 GCA_017538005.1 Clostridia bacterium
AGATAAAGGCCCGTGTCAACGAACTCATTGACACCGTAGGACTTACCGAGTATAAGCATACCAAGGCTTCGAAACTTTCCGGCGGCCAGAAGCAGTGCGTGGCAATTGCCCGTGCTCTTGCCAAGGACACGCCGATTATCATCGCCGACGAGCCGACGGGCAATCTCGACACAGAGTCTGCCGCCGGTATTATCGAGCTTCTCGCCTCAATAGCTAAGGACAAACTCGTCATCGTTGTAACTCACAACTTTGACCAGGTTGCCCCTTATGTCACAAGAAAGATAAAGATGCACGACGGCAAGGTCCTTGAGGATGTCAGGATGAATCAGGATACTGTTTCAGCAGAGCCCGAACAGCCTGTTGATTACGCGGTTTCATACAAGAACATCAGACCGCTTTCAGAGCTTCGTCTCGGAATCAGGAACGCGTTTAACATCCCCGTAAAATTTATACTGATAACTTTTGTCTTCCTGTTTGTCGCGATAGCTCTTATAGTTCAGCTCGCCAGCTCGCGTGAAGTTTACAGCCCGACAAACGGTGCCTTCGGCTTCAACTACTATTTCCATAACTCTTCAAAGAGCAGAATAATAGTCAAGAAGCAGGCAAAAGACGGCGTTGCTCAGCCTTTTACGGATGCGGATCTCGCAAAGATCAAGAAACTGGACAATGTTAACACCGTTTTCGAGCAGGACCTCCTTTTAGACCAGAGCATGGGATTTGAAAATGATGAGGAAGGTCTCTATATCTACGGCTCCGTGACGGATATTGCCGATTATAAACTCGGTGATCCCGATTACGGCAGAATGCCGCAGAGTGATGATGAGATTCTCATTGTTGCCGTAAAGAGTTCCTACGCCATCCCCAAGGGTAAGAGACAGATAGGTCAGCTCCTCGACACATCCTTCTACCGTTACGGCAGTGAACAGCTTGATAAAGATCATCCGTATAAAATTGCCGGCATTAAGTACATCGATGATGCCGATCAGGATCCGGTCGCATGGTCTGAAGGCGCGGCCATTTACTGTTCAGGAAAACTCCTTGATGAAATCAAACTCGAAATTAACAAAAACTACGGTACACTCAAGGTCGTATTCCAGGATAAGACATACACAAACGAGCAGATGTGGCCCATGTTTACCGTCCGTACTTCCGACAAGGTTGAGGAGGGCACCTGCTGGGTATCCGACGATTATAACTGGCTTGTAAAGAACACTTACAACGCAAAAGACAAGCCGATGAAGTTTGAACTGAAGACTCCTTACTATGAGGATTCTCTTGAGGTCACTATAAGCAAGATATACAACAAGAACGAGTTTACTGACGCCTTCAAAATCCCCGAAGGTTCAACATACGATGATTACAAGGGTTACATTCTCGTAAATCCGAACGACCTGAATAAACTCTACGACCATGACACATATCAGATAAGCATATTTGTCAAGGATGCCGTAAAGGCAAAGGATACGTTGAAAGAGATAAACAATATGGGTTATGACGCGGTCTCGATGCAGGATCTTCTGTATTCTCTCGAGGAAGCAGCTCTGATAAATCTCATAACCAAGGTTATGCTTTTAGGCCTTGCGGTTGTACTGCTTCTTATCTCTTACTTCGTAATCAGGATTATCTTAAAGTCCAGAAATGTTTACTTCTCAACAATCCGAATGCTGGGCTCAAATGTCTCGACCGCGAGAAATCTTATTATCATCGACCTTATGACGGATGCCGCGGTTGCGTTCGGTCTGGCCGTGGCCGGTGTCTGGGCCTTCCTGAAGTACCTGCCGACAAACGATCTCGCGCTGTCTATCAAGGGCTTTGTCGGAATGTCTGATTATGTTCTGATATTTGTTCTCGTTATTGCGATGGCGTTTATCATCGCCGCGAGATACGCGAACAGACTCTTCAAGAAGTCATCCATCCAGACTATTAAAGAGGAGGTGTAAGTCGTAATGATTGAACTGCAAAGTGTAAACAAGTATTTCAACAAGGGCAGAAGAAACGAAATCCATGCCATAAACAACACGACTTTATCACTTCCCGACAAGGGACTTGTGGCGCTGCTCGGTGAATCCGGCTGCGGCAAGACTACCATGCTCAACGCCATAGGCGGTCTTGATAAAGTCAGGTCCGGTAAGATCTACATTGACGGAAAAAAGATAACCCGTCACAATATGCACTCGGTTGACAGACTGAGAAACTTAAATATCGGATACATCTTCCAGGATTACAAACTCATGGACGATATGACCGTTTATGACAATGTAGCTCTGGCCCTCAAGATGGTAGGCATTAAGGACAAGGAAGAACAGAAGGTCCGTATAGAGTACGTCCTTGATAAAGTAGGTATTCTCCGTTACAGAAAGCGTCCCGCGGGCACGCTTTCCGGCGGCGAGCGTCAGCGAGTCGGCATAGCCCGCGCGCTCGTAAAGGATCCGCACATAATCCTTGCGGATGAGCCTACCGGCAACCTCGACTCGAAGAACTCGGTCGAGATTATGAACATCATCCGCAAGATTGCGGACGACAGACTCGTCATTCTCGTTACTCACGAGCGCAACCTCGCGGAGTTCTATGCCGACAGGATTATCGAAGTAATTGACGGCTCAGTCGTAAACGACTACGAGAACGACATAACAAAAGCTCTCGACTATGAGATAGACAATGTCTTCTATCTGAAGGAATTCAAGAACCATAACGAGTTTAAGGATCCCGCGGGCGAGAGGACAGTAAATGTCTACGACAACGGCGAGACCAAGGTAAATGTAAATATCATCGTCAAGAACGGAAATATTTACATCCAGTCCGAGGACGCAGTAAATGTTGAACTCATAGACAGGAATTCTTCAATAGAAGTAGTTGACGACTACAAGCAGGAGATAAACAGACAGAACATCTCCGATTACGACTTCAACATGAGCACGGTCGGAGACCAGAGCATAAGACGCAGATATGCCTCTATGTTCAGACCGTTCTCCGAACTGCTTGCCGGATTCAAAAAGATTTTCGGCTTTTCCGTACTTCGTAAATTGCTTCTTATCGGTTTCCTCTTCGCAGGCTTCTTCATAGTCTTTGCGGTAGGCTATACCGCGTCAATGTACCATGTTGAACCCAAGGACTACACCACGGACAACTCGAACTACATTGTCGTTTCAAAACCTTCCATGAAGGCCGATGAGTTTGAGAAACTCGAGCAGAGGGACGGCGTTGAGTACATACTGCCCACAGGCGCGAAGAAGGCTTTCCGCATCCCTTACGGCGATTACTATCAGACGGTTAATGTTACTGTCAATATAAGCGGTTCCATTTCATCGACTGAACTTCTCAAGAAGGACAATGTCATCGTGGGCCGTCTGCCTTCAGCCAAGGACGAGATTACGATAGACAAGATGATTCTCGACAAGCAGTTTGAGCAGAATGCAGTCTACCAGATGGTCGGCGCGAAATCTTATGAGAAGATGATTGACCGCAAGGCGCAGCTCAACAACAATATGGGCGAATATAAAATCGTCGGTGTTGTCGATCTCCAGAGTCCGTCAATTTACGCGGATCCGTCCGAACTTTTAAAGATTATCAAATACGGTTTTGACGCCTCGGAAGGCGAGGATATGTTCTTCTTCGGCTATGAGGACCAGGATTATGAGGATATTACCGCAAACCAGATTACGGACTACAAACTCTATGAGGATAAGATAGTCCTTACCGATGACTGGTACGGCAAGAGCAGACTTCCCGAAAACGATTATGAAGTTCTTCTGCCCGAAAGTATGAAAGACAGCTTCAAGATCGACAAGGAAACGAAACTCAAGGTTGATGATCAGAAACTTATCTGCTGCGGTTACTACAAGCAGGAGGAGGGTGACACTGAGTCGCTCAATGCCTACTTCGTAAACGAAAACATGATAAAGCATCAGATGATTTCAAAGGCGAAGCAGTACACCATCTGTACCTTCGACAAAGATACGCTCGTCTCCGAACTTCAGCATGAAGGTTACACGGTATTTGACTGCGATCAGAAAGCCCGTGAGACTTTTGACGAGGAACGCAAGGAACAGGTGAGAACGGTCACCATAATCGGCGCTGTTATCCTCGGCATCTCACTTATTGAGATGTTCCTCATGAGCCGTTCCTCATTCCTGTCACGTATCAAGGAAGTCGGAACACTCCGCGCAATTGGTGCCAAGAAGCTTGATATCTACAGGATGTTCATAGGCGAGGCAGTGGCCATAACGACGCTGACGAGCCTTCCGGCGATGCTCATAATGCATTACATTATGAGTTATCTGACATCGGAGATAAAGTATCTGTCTGACATTTACTATATGCCGATAATCCTTCTTCTTGCCACTATCCTTGTGGTCTATCTCTTCAATGTAATCGTAGCGCTCATTCCTGTCTGGAATACAATGCGCAAACGTCCCGCAGCGATACTGGCAAGATACGATGTAGACTAAAAGTCAATAAAAAAACCGGCAGCCTTCGCTGCCGGTTTTTGTTTTTTTTGTTTTATCCCTGAACCTGCTCTTTGAGGATAACGTCGTGGGATCCGCCCTCAACTATCGAGGTGGAGGATACGACGGTGAGCTTGGCCTTCTTGCGGAGGTCGGGTATGGAGAGGGCGCCGCAGTTGCACATCGTGGAACGGACCTTCGCGAGTGTCGCGTAGACGCCGTCTTTAAGGGCACCTGCGTAAGGGACGTAGGAGTCTACGCCTTCTTCGAAGGAGAGCTTGCCTGCGCCGCCGAGGTCATAGCGCTGCCAGTTTCTGGCGCGGTTTGAACCTTCGCCCCAGTACTCTTTGAGATACTGGCCGTTTATGCGCACCTTGTTTGTCGGTGACTCGTCAAATCGCGCGAAGTAACGGCCGAGCATGAGGAAGTCGGCGCCCATGGCAAGGGCTAAAGTTACGTGGTAGTCGTGTACAATGCCGCCGTCGGAGCAGACGGGTACGTAGATACCTGTCTCCTCAAAATAGCGGTCACGGGCCGCACAGACGTCTATAAGGGCGGTTGCCTGGCCGCGGCCGATACCTTTCGTCTCGCGGGTGATGCAGATGGAACCGCCGCCTATGCCGACTTTTACGAAGTCTGCTCCGCAGTCGGCGAGGAACTGGAAGCCCTCGGCGTCTACGACGTTGCCTGCGCCGACTTTGACGCTGTCGCCGTAGTTTTCCCTTATCCAGGCGATAGTGGCTTTCTGCCACTCTGAGAAGCCCTCAGAGGAGTCTATGCAGAGTACGTCGGCGCCTGCTTCCACGAGTGCGGGTACGCGCTCTTTGTAGTCGCGCGTGTTAATGCCCGCGCCGACGACGTATGACTTATTCTTGTCAAGGAGTTCGTTTACGTTCTCCTTGTGTGATTCATAGTCTTTTCTGAAAACGAGATAGGTGAGATGATCCTCCTTGTCAACAAGGGGAAGAGCATTGAGCTTGTGGTCCCAGATTATATCGTTGCACTCTTTGAGAGATGTGCCGTCCGGAGCGGTTACAAGTTTTTCACGCGGTGTCATGAAGTCGCGTACGGGTGTCATCGGATCCATACGGGAGACACGGTAGTCGCGGCTGCCTATGATACCGAGAAGTTTGCCGTTCGCTGTACCGTCGTCTGTCACGGCAACGGTCGAATGACCTGTTTTCTCCTTGAGCTCGATAATGTCCGCAAGAGTCGCGTCAGGCGTGATGTTGCTTGAGGATGTTATGAAACCTTTCTTGTAGTTCTTGACGCGCGCTACCATAGCGGCTTCGGATTCTATTGACTGGGAACCGAAGATGAAAGAAATACCGCCTTCCTTGGCAAGGGCAATGGCGAGCGTGTCGTTTGAGACCGCCTGCATTATGGCGCTTACCATGGGGATATTCATCCTGATGGCCGGTTCTTCGCCTGCTCTGAACTTTACAAGCGGGGTGGAGAGGTCAACGGAAGCGGGGATGCACTCCGAAGATGAGTAACCCGGAACAAGCAGGTATTCACCGAAGGTTCTTGACGGTTCATCAAAGTAATAAGCCATATTTTTCTCCTTCTCTCGTTTTCAGGTTTTAAGAAACGGAGGCAACGCAGTGTTGCCTCCGAGCATTATTATTTCTTGGGAGCCGCTTTCTTGGCAGGAGCTGCTTTCTTGGCAGGAGCTGCTTTCTTGGCAGGGGCAGCCTTCTTGGCAGGAGCAGCCTTCTTGGCAGGAGCAGCCTTCTTGGCAGGGGCAGCCTTCTTAGCGGGAGCCGCTTTCTTGGCAGGGGCAGCCTTCTTGGCGGGAGCAGCCTTCTTAGCGGGAGCAGCCTTCTTAGCGGGAGCAGCTTTCTTTGCTGCAGCTTTCTTGGCCGGCTTCTTTGCAGCTTTCTTGGCGGGCTTCTTCTCAGCCTTCTTCTTGAGGCTTGCGAGAGCGAGAGCGTGGTCAAGGTTGCCTTCTATGAGAAGGATGCCGCGGAAGTAAGCATCGGTTGCATCGAGCTTGCCTGCGAGAATCTTTGTGTAGACGTCGGATGACGCTGTGAGCATGGCTGTGAAGTCGCGATAGTCATAGGGCTCAATCGCGAAGTCTCCGCCGATGTTGGCAATGTAGAATGCGCCGCCGCAGTCGTCGTCAACGATGTTTACCTGGATTGCGAGATCCTGCGGTAATGCTTTTGTGTTGAGCTTTTCGATCTTTGCTTTGTAAGCTTCAAATTGTTCGATGAATGTCATAATAAATTCCTCCTGACTATTCAGTTACAGCTGAGTCTGCTGTCTGCTCTGCAAAAGCGGCAACAACTTTGGCTGCATATTTTTCTATTCTGTTCTGAACCCTTTTGATAAGGCCGTTTGAAACCCTGGCGTTTGCGTAGCCCTCATCGTTTACAATGCCGTCGTAGAAATCGGATGATCTCTCATCGGATATGGCCGTCGCAATGTCGGCCTGCCACTTCGGCTTGTCGGAGATGGAGGACATGTACATGATATGGGCGCCGTAATCTGTTTCAACTACGCCGTAATCGCCGACCTTGCGGCCCTCGGCGTATGCCCAGTCAAGGAAAGGTTTTACATAGGATGAATCGGTGTAGATGTCTTCAATGAGACCGCCGTTGTCGGCTGAACCCGGATCTTCGGATTTCTCGGTCGCGAGTTTTGAGAAGTCATCTTCTTTCGCACCGCCTGCAACCCAGGCGTCAAGTGTGGCTTCGGCTTCGGCCTTTGCTTCCTCGGCTGTGCGAATCTCTTTTGTCTCCGTTGTCGTGTTTCCGTTGTCGTCTGTTACCTGCTCATCCTTCGTGAGAGCGAAGAGGATGTGGCGGACGCTTACGGGCTGGAGTGTGTCGTCCTTTTCGGGGAGAGACTGCATGACAACAATGATGAATGTTGTGCAACCGTCATCCGCTTCAACGGAGGTCATGTATTTGTCGCCGACAGCGCGGGATTCGTCGTATGCCCATTTCGCGACATCTTCGCTCAGGTTCTTTTCGATGAGATCCGCGGTTGTGTTTTCGGCAGTTGTGTAGTTGACATTATACTGCTCTGAAGAGGGATCGAAGTACTGCTTGAAATCGTCTTCGACATAGGCCAGTACGGCAGTCGTGAAGTTGTCGAGAGTGACTTCCTCAAACAGCTGTTCCGCCTCTGCCTTCTTTTCGGCAAGAGTGTCGGCAGTCATCTTGGCGAGTTCGTCGTCGGTGTAGTTTGTCTCGTCGGTATTTGTGGCAGCCTCGGCATCAATGGTGAAGTAGCGGAGATCAACCTGATCGTAGTTGCTCTTGTGCTCTTCATAGTAGGCGAGGATGTCTTCGTCAGTTACAGCGTCGGTAATCTTTTCCTGTTCGGAAGTGATGTACGCGCTCGCTATGGCCTGTTTCTGCATAATCTTGCGGAGCAGTGACTCGTTCATACCGCGACCGTAGTTGGCCATGAGATAGGCGTTGAGAGAGTAGTTGCTCTCCGCGGCTGTCGTGCGAAGCTGCTCTATCTGATCGTCGATGCCTTTCTTATCCTCATCGCTGAGCTTTGCGCCGGCCTTTATGGCGGCGTCATAGACGGCGTTGGTTTCCTGAGCCTGTCTTATGGCATACTCTTTAAGGAAATCAGCCCATGTCGGGTTCTCGCCGTAGACTTCTTTGTCGAGCTTGACTCCGGTATCCTCCTCGGTGAGGGGACACTCCTGATTCTTCGGAGTCTTCTTGTAGTCAAAACCGGTCATCATCTTACCGGCGCCTTCGCCGTAGTACGCACCGTAGTACTGTTCGTACTGGTAGGCGGTGTTGGAGATGTTGTTGTAGACCGCTTTGTAGTAGTATTCGTATTCCGCGACTGAAACTTTAGAGCCGTTCTGGAACTTGATGGCACTGAAAGTTCTGTGGGGAACACCGAAGTAATAGAGGAGAACGAGGAGCAGTGCTACTGCCGCGACGATAAGCGGCACGAGCCATTTCGCGCGCCTCTTCGCTTTGGACTGATTCGCTTTCTTTTCGCGCTTCTCAGCCATCGCGTCTCCGGCTTTGTCGATGCGGGCCTTGCGCTCTTCACGCGCAATTTCCGCAGCGGTTTTTGTTTCGTCAGCCATACAGAGTAACCTCCATATAAAAATATCTTGAATATAATACCACTTTGCTTTGCGTATTACAATTAAAAAATTTTACCATATTTTCTGAAATTATGTGCAAAACAACAATTTTGCAAGAATTACACTCGAAAAGTTGCAAAATGTATGCAATTGTATTATATTATTCAGTAATTTACGAAAGACGCAGGAAGGTCATAAATCATAATGAAATACGCAGAAATGAGCAGAGCTGAACTCAAGAATGAATATGAACAGTGTCTGCACGAGTATTACAATTTTAAAGCAAGAAACTTGCAACTTGACATGTCGAGAGGCAAGCCTTCCGAGGGCCAGATTCAGGAGGTTCTCGGTATGCTTGACGTGCTCAATTCAAAGTCGTCATACAAAACCGAGGAAGGCATAAACATACTGAACTATGGTTGCCCGGACGGTCTTCCCGAGTGTAAGAAACTCATGGCTGACATTATCGGAGTTCCCGCTGAAAAAGTCTTTGTAGGCGGTAACTCGAGCCTTTCGCTCATGTTCGATTACATAATGCTCTGTTACGCGAAAGGCACGGGCTACGGCGCCGAGCCCTGGTCGAAGCAGGGTGAGGTCAAGTTTATCTGCCCGTCGCCCGGATACGACAGGCATTTCGCCATCTGCGAGTATATCGGCATTAAAATGATTCCTGTCGATATGACTGCGACGGGCCCGGACATGGATCAGGTTGAGGCCCTCGCGCGCGATCCGCTTGTAAAGGGTATCTTCTGCGTGCCCAAGTATTCAAATCCCACCGGTGTGACCTATTCTGATGAGACGGTAAGGCGTCTCGCTTCAATGAAAGCCGCTGACGACTTCCGCATCATCTGGGATAACGCCTACTGCATACACGATTTATTCGGCAGAGAGGATAAGCTTCTCGATATGCTTGATGAGTGTGAGAAGGCCGGAAATCCGAGCAGGGCCGTTGAGTTCTGCAGCACTTCCAAAATTTCTCTTTCCGGTTCGGGTATAGCCGCACTTGCGGCAAACGCCGATAACCTGGCCTATATCAAGGAATTTTATTCCAAGATGACTATAGGTTACGACAAGGCGAACCAGTATCGTCATGTCCTTTATTTCAAGGACCTGGCCGGCGTGAAAAAGCATATGCAGCTTCTGTCTGATATCATCACGCCGCGTTTCGAGGTTGTGCTGAACGCGTTGCGCTCGGAGCTCTCCGGTCTCGGCATTGCCGAGTGGAGCGAGCCGAACGGCGGCTACTTCATCAGCCTCGACGTCATGCCCGGATGCGCAACGCGTGTTTACAACCTCTGTAAAGAGGGCGGCGTGAAACTCACCAATGTCGGCGCGACCTATCCCTACGGCAATGATC
Organism: Clostridia bacterium; assembly: GCA_017538005.1. Taxonomy (GTDB): domain Bacteria; phylum Bacillota; class Clostridia; order Oscillospirales; family Acutalibacteraceae; genus UBA1227. The sequence goes on from JAFYJR010000081.1 coordinate 9,875, forward strand.
CGAAGGACAGCAACATACGCATCGCACCGACATTCCCGAGTCTTGAGGAACTCGCCGACGCGACGGAACTTCTGGTCATCAGCACCAAGCTCGCGGCTCTGGAGAAACTCCTTGAAACCAAAAACTGAAAAAGTTAAGAAAAAGTTAAGCGGCGCAAGTTAGTCTTGTTGCCGCTTTACTGTTATGGTAAAATTTAATGTTGTAAAAGGCATTGGAGGTATTATCCATGAAATGTGATTTTTGCGGTAAAAATATACCCGCAGGCGACAAGTTCTGCGCAAATTGCGGCGCGAAAGTAAAGACGGAGGCTTCAAGTACTGCAAGCACCGTCGAAAGCACCGTTAATAAAAAAGAAAAGAAGCATATGAGCGCGGGAAAAATCATTCTCATTGTTTTCCTCTGCGCTGCATTGCTCACGACATTTATTTTCGGAATACTGTTTCTTATTTTCAGGGCAGTGACCAAAAATATTTCCGTAGACGACGTCATCTCCGGTATTGAGCGGATTGAAGACTTTGATTTTGACGATTATGACTTTGATACCGATGACGACGATGAAATAGACGAGTGGTTTTCCCAGTATTTCGATGATGAGGACAGTGACAAAACCGTTTCTCCCGAGCGCGAGTACAAGGGCAGATACGATGACTACAAGGGTATAGACAGTTTTATACCCGGTACCATTGACAAGAAGACCGGCGCCTACAAGTCCGAGTTCGGCAACCTCGAATTCCAGCTTCCCACATCCTGGGATGTCTACAACGAAGCCGATTTGACGAAACTCTATAACGACGAAGGCGCTTCCAAGACACTCGCGAACAACAAACTTTATGTCTATGATTTTTATGCCGATGACACTCTCACCGGAAACTCGATGTACGTCAAGTTCTACAACAAGGACTACTTCTCCGAGTACAAGGATCTTGACGCGATAAACGATGCCATAAAGGACAGCACATACGACTTCGCAAAGAGTTACAAGGTCGATTATGCCGATGATTCGACGATAACGATAAACGGCGACAAGTATGACCAGCTTGCCTGCAGAATAAGCGGCAATGATGCTCTCTGCTACCAGTATGATTTCACACGCGACCTCGGTGACTACTACATGCACATAAATATTTTCGCTTTTGATCTTGACGATGTAGGCGAAATAATAGACATTCTGAATTCGGAAGGATAACAAGATGCGCGGAGATTTAAACGAACAATTCCAGAGAGCGCAGAGCGCCGCGGGAGGCGACAACACATCCGAGAAAGTAATTGTCGGAGTTGCCGTCTTTGTCGCCGTGTGCTTTATAGCGATTGTAATAGGCATAACGGTATTCGTCGTCAAGACCATCGATAAGTTTATCGAAGCCGAACCGCAGACGAACATTAATCCCGAACTTGTTACGAGGATTAATGACCTGAATCAGCGCGCGTTCGGCGGCGACACGTCAGATACATCAAACAAGTATGCCGATCCGAACTTCAAGTACGGCACGGTAAACGGTACCAGCTATTACAGTGAGTACTCCGGTGTCTCATTCACCGCGCCGTCTGACTGGATTCTGACCAGTTATGCCGCGTCGACTCCGTCCACTTCTACAAGGGACATAAGCGCCACGGGTAACAGGATGACTTCAAGTGTAATCATCCAGTACGAGTCAATGAAGGCGAACGGATACACTTCGCTTGATGACGCGCTCAAAACGAGCCGCACCACCGCAAACAGTCAGAACAACACACTTGTCGACGACAAGGTGTCCGCGAAGTGGGGCGGCAACAAGTTTACCGGTCTCATCTACAAAAACACTCTGGTCGCGTCAAATCCGACCTATTGTGAGATACTGGTCGCCGAAGTAAACGGATATGTACTGAGGATAACACTCTCGGCAAGTTCCGAGGACAATCTTGCAATTTTAAGAACTTACTTCAAATAGACAGGGAGGAATAAAAAGTGGCTGAAAACACAAATCCCGAAACCGAGGCTCTCGTCGAAGCGAAGGCCGAGCCGGAAGTACCGGCAGAGGTAGAAAAAGCCGCAGATGAGGCAAACAAAAAGGAACTGAAAAAGGCGAAGAAAGAGAAAAAGCGCCGTTACGGCGAGATAATGACGACGGGCTCTTTCATACGCACATTCCTGCTTCTCCTCATACCCGGCATAAACATTATCTGCATCATCTTCTGGGCAATAGGCGCAGCGAAGAACAGAAACAAAGTCAATCTCTCAAGAGGTCTTATCTGTTTCTTCCTCATTGAAGTTCTTCTTGTTCTGCTCATTGTCGGCATCGGTTATATCTATGCCGATCAGCGTGAGGATAAAGTACTGAACTACATTGACGCTAAGACAAACGGTCTTGTAAGTTACCTTGAGATAGGCTCATACAAGGAACTTCCGAAACTTCTCGGTGTATCAAGTTTCCTCGTTGAAAAGGAACCCGCGGTTACACCTGATGAACCGGAACCCGAGCCGGAGCCCGTAATACCCAAGACCTGTTATGTTTACAATCCTGAGGGTATAGACACACCGGAGAAATTCGCTGAACTCTTCAAGGATCAGTTCGATCCCGAAAAGCAGGCGGAGAGAAAGGAAGCGGCCAAGGCTGCCGAAGGTGAAGAGGAGCCCGATACAAATACACTCTTCGGTATTCTCGAAGCCGCAAATGTTGACACGGAAAACTCTGACCGCATCTACATCATTCTCGATAATGATGACTGTAACTGTGTGATAATCTTCAATCCCGCAGGTTCGTTTGAAGTTGACTCTTCATTCCCGACTGTTTCCGCAAACAGCGATTATGTTTTGGTAGGGGGTGCAAAATAATGGCTAAAAAGAAAAAGACTGAAACTCCCGCAGAGGAAGTAATTGAAACCGCCGAAGAGAAAATAGAAGAGGCCAGAGAGGAGATCAAGACCGAGGCGGCAGAGGTTGAGGCGGAGGTCGAAAAGGCTGAAGAAGCCGCGACTGAGGAAGCCAAGGAAGAGGCAGATACTGTCAAAGAAAAGGTTGCCGATGCCACTGAGACGGCTAAAGCGAAGGCTGCTGAAGCGACTGAGGCCGCAAAGGTAAAGGCCTCCGAGGCAAAGGAAGATGCCAAGGAAACGGCTGAGAAGATAAAGAAAAAGTGGAACTCCGCGGAGGACCACACAGGCGAGTATGACAAGAAAGACATAGAAGCCAACAAGTATTATTCACTTCTCGGTTATTTCGGAATTCTTGTACTTATCCCGCTTATCTTCGCCGCTCACTCGAGATTCGCGAAATTCCACGCGAATCAGGCGCTGGTACTTCTTATTGTACGTATGACCTATGTACTCTTTACCGGTTGCATAACAGCCATAATCTCACTGTCCAGCTGCGGTTTCGCGGTATTTATCGGACTCATATTTGCTCTCTGCTATTTAGTTCTGTTCATACTCTGGGTACAGGGTATCGCTAATGCCGCTGACGGAAAAG
>JAFYJR010000009.1 GCA_017538005.1 Clostridia bacterium
GACCAGGGCATTATATCCGCCACTTTAGTGTTTATACCGGCAAAGAAAAGAAAGAACTGACATCTTAAACATTCTGCAAGGACTCTGTATTCAAGATATTTTCTGTGACACTCAAGTCGGTTTGCGGCGCGGCGGATTAAGACGAGGAACAGCACCATCACGCCGCAGGCGAGGATGAGGCCGTGCAGTTCCGCCACATCGTAAAGCAGGAAAGCGAGAGTGAGCAAAGTGCCCACGACGGAGAGCGCCAGTAAAATCTTACGGTGCTTTCCTGCGTTGTAAATACTGAGAACATCCGCCGCGCCGTACAGCTCGTCAACCTCTGCGAGAGACGGGTTGATTGACGCATCCGTTATGTGGGTGAGCGGTATGGTGTTCTCATTTTTTTCTTTAAAAAACAGTTCTTTATTCGTCATAATTTTTACCCTGTTTACTAATCAAACCATTTTGTTTTTGCAGGTATGTTGTTTTCTTTGCAATAGTTCCATGTGAGTGAACCTTCAGAGCAGATGACAGTCAGCTTCGGGCAGTTGTCAAAGGCATAGAGTTCTATGTTCGTGACACTGTCAGGGACCTGGAGTTTTTCAAGGGCGGAACAATTGTTGAATGCCGCCGTTCCGATGTCTTCCACGCCTTCAGGAATAATGAAGTTGTGAAGATTCGTGCAGTTCTGGAAGGCATACCAGCCTATCTTTTTCAGGCCGTCCGGGAGATTGACTGTTCGCAGATTTTCACAGTCTTCAAACGCATAATCACCTATCTCGGTAACGGTTGAGGGAATTGTGATTCCGTCCAGTGCGGTGCAGTCTTTGAAGGCATAGTTGTATATATATTCAATTCCGTTTTCCAGTGATACATTTGTAAGGTTTGAGCAGCCGCTGAAAACACCGAGATTGATACCTTTAATGCTGCCCGGCAGTTTCGCTATCTCAAGATTCTTACAGGCATGGAAAGTGTAGTTTCCGATTTCCCTTACTCCTTCTGCGACCGCGATTATCTTGAGGCGGGCGCAGCTGTCAAAAGCCTCCTCGGCAATCTTTACCACCGGCATGCCGCCGTACTCCGATTCCACCTTGAGAAAGGCCTCCATACCGGTGTACTTCTTCAGTATGATGCCCTCGTCGGTTTTCTCGTATTCAAAGCCCGGCAGGACATCCGTGTCCCGGCAGCCTCTCTCCTGAAGATGACGGGCGAGTTTTGCGTTCATATCCTTTGTGACGCCATAAGCAAAGTTCAGCCACTGCATCCTGTAGAGTTCGAAAAGCATACCGGGGATATCTTTCTCTTCCAGTTCTTCGATCTGGCAGATTGCCAGATCTTTTTTATTTTCAAATTCTCTGAGAAGAATCCGTGTGAGCTCAGGATTCGCAAGAAACGCCTTGTCGACGAAAACTATCAGACAGGCGCAGTCTCTGATGAGTCTCTCCCTGTCTTCGTCCGTATCTTTAATCCTGCAGCCGCCGTTTCTTGCGTCAAGAATTATTGATTGTGCTTTCGCCTTGTTGGCATTGTCATAAAGGCAATAAGCAAATTTATCGTCGCTTTCAACCTCTCTGTCCGCCGGATTGAAAACGACGGAAATACCTTTTGCCGTACGCGGCTCACCCTTCGTGAGACCTTCGATTTCCTCCAGTGCGAACTTTATACGAAACTCCGAAACGATATCTCTTACATCGCCGCCATCCGTTTCGATATCAAGGCCTTCAGAGAGAACACATTTTATTATCGGCTTCTCATATCTGATTGCCCAGGGGATTTCATTTTCTCTGACATAGAGACTGTTTTGTGAGTTCTCCGTGATGAAGAGTAAAAATGCAGAACAGTTTCTGACATGTTCTTCAAGAGTTTCGTCATATTTGTCACCGATTGTCAGACCCTCGTCGTACCAGATTTTCCATCCGGCTTCATAGAGGATTTCGATTATCGGTAATATTTCGTCCCTGTCTTTGTGCGAGTAACTTATGAATACAAACGGTTTCTCCTCATCAGCCAGGAATGGCGAGGAGAGCATTTCAACATTCTCCGGCATGACACCGTGGAACGCCTCATACTGATAGTCAAAGATGTAAGTAACATTATTCTCCATGCAATACTTGTGCATAGGGGAATTTTCGCCGCAGATAACAGTTACCTTCGGAGACCTTTTGAAGACATCCTCTTCGATTTCTGTTACATTGTCGGGCACTATGATTGAAGTGAGGTTAATACATTCCTCAAAGGCGCCTTTTTCAATACGGGTAACATTTTTCGGAATAACGAATGTGGACAGGCTGTGACAGTCGTGGAATGTGTATCTTCCTATTTCCGTAATGCCTTCAGGCAAATCGATGTGTCTTACATTTTTACAACCCTGAAAAGCTCCGTGCTCAATGTAATTGACGCTTTCCGGAATCCTGATTACCGTGAGGTCCTCATTGAGACTAAAGTCTCTCTCATAAATATCCGTTGTGCCGTCAGGTATGTAGGCTATATTTTCGAGAAAATCATAGTCATAGACCCTGACACATTCGGTGACAACCTCATTGCAAAAGGCATCATAACTTATGAAAAAGCCGTCTTCCATGTGGGGTGCCTTGACATATAACACCTTGCCCTTTCGGGAGAGCTGCCAGGGATATGCTCCCGGTTCATCCTCCCATGTGAAGATATCTGTTTCACCCGGTTCAAGTTCGAGTACAAAACAGGCAAAGCCCTTTACCGTCGGACCGATATAACTTATCCGGCAGTAATTCTTTTCCCCGTCGTCAACTGTATACCAGACATACTCCCAACCGTAACCCACATCGTATATCTCCATTTTAAAACTGTGGTTTGTCAGGTTGGCTTTTTCCTGTTCGTCAGCATTATCATATGCTTCCCAGATTTCTTTGAGTTTTTCTTCAGTCATAACTAATCCTTTAACGCTGATGCCTTGTCAATAAACTGCTGATAATCTCTGTCAGGGTTCTCTTTTGTAAGTTCTTCGTAGAGTTCTTTTGCGTGCGAAGCGGCCTTTGTATCACCTTTTTCCGCCATCTTAAGGTAATAGCCCGCTATCTGTGTTTTAATGATTCTTACATTGTCGGCATAACCTTTGTGTGCCGGGTTGTTACGCATGAGTTCTTCAAACAAACGCACAGACTCTTCCTTGCTCGGTAAATCGGATTTTACCGAAAGCACATAGGCGTAATCTGATTTTGCGCGGTTACGCACCCATTCCAGCTGCATTATCGTGAGCGGGTTTTCTTCCAGAAGCTGATCCAGCCTTTCATATGCTGTTTTCAGAATGTCGAGTTCTCCCTGACCTCCCAGTATATGAAACTCTTTTACAAGTCTCTCTTCCAGTTCCGCGGCTTTTTCTTTTGTCCGGTTATCCGCTATGGGTTGGCGAATCAACTCTGTGTATTCATCCAACATGCTTTCAAGGTCTTCGTCACCGGAACTCTTTTCTTTTGTGTCATCAGTTTTTACCGTTTCCGATATACTTTTGCTTTCCGCCACAAGTCCGAGCCGGGTAAATGCCTCTGTGTATTTATACGCGTATTCCTCTTCCGTCATAGTGTACTTGAGGATTGCCTGTGTAGAGCCGGTCCGGAGTTTCAGTCCGCCCTTCAGTTCAGTTTCCTTCAGATGAATTGCCAGAAACGGTTTGTCTTCATCCAGGGCAAAGTTAACCTCATTCAACACATTTTTTCTCAGGGCGGAGACAGGGGTAATCATAACCACAAAAACAGCACACTTTTCGAGTGCGTTTGCGATTTCATCAGTCCATTCATTGCCGGGCGAAATACCCTCGTCATACCAGACGTGAAAACCCGCCTCGTTAAAGCGCTTGATTTCAGGAAAAACTATGTCCTTGTCATCATGCGCATAGCTTATAAAGATATAAGGTTCCGTGCCGCGATATGCGGGGTAAGGCAGGCGGCCTACACCGGGTACAAGTTTTGTTTCCATATTGTTCTCCATACTCATTCACCTTCAGTCCAGCTTGTAGATTCTAAGTCCGTCAAATTTCTTTATGAGTTTCAGCATACTGTTGAATGGTTCGTAATCCTTCTCGCGTTCGGAGAGGGGCAGTTCGGCGTAGTTGGCGAAGATTTCATCACGAGTCGGGTTGCCGTCCATTGCGAGTTTGTGCATGCGAAGCTGCTCGCGTAACGCTTTGGCATCAGGCTCGTTCTCGTATACATCGCCGTAAATCCAGCCCATAGAGATGTGTTCTCTTATCCAGCGTTCGTGTTCCATCGGGGCGAAGACTTCCGTCTGCTCCTTTGTAAACGATGTAATCATTTCGTAGTCCACGGGTCTGTCTGTATAGAAACATCTTAAGGCATCAAGATACTTTGAGAAACTCTTCGCCTGGTTTATGTTTGAAAGCTGATACTCAAGAGACAGGCCTTCAAATTCTTTTTCAAGTTGCGATGTATCAACATCCTTCTCCGCGCCGAGGTGCGAATAGCGGGCGTTGAGCGCAACAGCGAAATCATATAAGTGCAGGAAGTTGCTGGCTGAAAGATATGTATGCTTGCTCTTTCTGTCCGCTTCCCTTGTATTCGGCACAACAGTAAGCGGTATATCTTTAAGGTCAACTATCCTCTCAATATCCGAAGAGAACCGCTGTTCCTTTTCCGCCATATCGCTGTATGCCTTGAGTCTGGGAGCATCTCCGGTTTCACCGCTGTCTTCCCATTTTCTGTATTTTACTTTGAAGGCATCAATCTTTTCCTGTTCTTCCTTGTCGTAGTAATAAATCGCGTGAATCGCGTTGTTGCCCAAATCAAAGTCCGCAGCCATCGGGTGGAGCTCGGTGCGTGAGTTGCGGCCGTAGGCCGTACGGTCCCAGCACTGAAGCTCATCACAGAGCATCAGAAGGAACGCCAGCGGATGGACCTCCGGACGCAGAGGTTCCTTCTGAGAAGGACTGCCGAAGTATGAGACGGCAAACTTGAAAAGACTGTTGTGAAGCAGTATTGCCGTCAGTGCGTCAACATGTTTTTCATTGAGATTTTCAACGCCCACGGAGTTTTCAATTTCTCTGTAAAGTCTTGCCGCGCTGAAATAAGCGTGATCCATAAAGTAGTTGAACTCGTCCGGCGCAATCGGTTTGTCATGGATTTTACCGAGCATAAATTCCTCGGTGAAATCGTAGACTGCGCCGAGCTTGTCGGTGATGCCGAAGGCAAAGAGTTCCTCGGTCGTCGAGAAGGCGCGACCGTAAATCTTCTCAAACTGCTCCTTTGCCGCATCACCGAGCGCCGTTATGGAATCAACATCTCTGTACGCAAGGAACAGGCTGCCCTTTCCGCGTTTTGCGCCGGTAACCTCATAGTATGAGAGTACCTGCTCAAACGGAAGTTCAAAAGGATAACCGATATCATGGAACAGCGATGTAAGTCCCCAGTATTCCAGGAAACAGCACGCCGCTTTATGGTCATCGTCCAGACCATAAAACTCGTTGAACTTTGCACGATAGGAAGCATTTGATTCGTAAATTGCAAGTCCCAGGGCAAAGACATATACCGAATGTGAATAATGGTCACGGTGCTTCATAAGAAGCGAGCTGCCGTTTGCCTCAAACTCAGACAAAAGCTCGACCATCTTCTTCGATTTGCCGTAGTGACCGAAGAACATCTCGAGATAGCAGTAGTAGATGTTATAGGCATCCTCCGCGGCGCCCGAATCAATGAACTTCTCAAGCTCACGCTCCAGGCAGAGGCGGTTTATATCCATCTGCATGTTGTAGGGAATCTGTTCGGGCTTTAAACTCGTACCGAGATATCTGCCTTCCGCTTTTTCTTTTTCGGCAATATCTTCATCAAAGCCCAGGCCTTCGCAGCGACTGTGCAAAAACCTCAGAGCCATGGCTTTCAGCCCGTTATCTATAGTGTCGTAATGCCGCTCCGGCTGGACGGGACCCACGCCCTGACCGAACCGGGCTTCATTCACACTCTGCATCTCTTTAAGTGCGGTATATGCCATCAGATCTGCTCCTTTCTGATTATCAGTTTTACGACTTCGGGTTCGTTGTTTATGCGGGGGATTGGGTCGCCTGTGTTGGCGAGACCGGTTGTGACCAGAAGGCGGTCATCGTAGAGACCTTTGGTGTATTTTGGGAAGGGACCTTGTCCCGGTGAGAAGAGACCTTGATTCTTTATCCTTATCTGACCGCCGTGAGCGTGGCCGGAGATTATCAGGTCTATCTCGGGGTGTTGTTCCTTCAGGTATTCTTTGTAGTGCTCCGGGTGGTGGTCGAGCAGGATTGAAAACTGCTCGTTGTCCTCGAATTCACGGAGCCAGTCCGTTTCGGCCTTCGGTGTCTGTCCGCCGATAAGTATGTCATTGCAGAGAAGTGTCCAGGAGTTATCTAGAAGAGTAACACCTGTGTTCTGTATATCCTCCGCCGTTATCATCGGATATTTGACTTCGTGGTTGCCGTATGAGAAATAGGTCGGAGCTATTTGTACGCAGTCTTTCAGGAAGGGGATGGCTTTGTCGTGCCACTTGCGGTGGCGGTCGACAATGTCTCCGACGATGAGAATTGCGTCAGGGTTTATTGATTTTGTAAGGTTTATGACTTCGGTGTAATCTCTGTTGTGAAGATCAGAGAGCACTGCGAAGACATAGTCCTTCTTTATTTCGTTTGAACTTATGGTGTACTCAGTTATTTTCATTTATAAACTCCTTGAGTTTGTTGACTGTTTTTATGCTGCATTCAACATCAATTCTGAGTCCGCTGTCGACATATTCCTCGCTGAATACCTTGCCGTCTTCCCGAACCAGATTTGCTTCTTTCAGTTTGTCATAAGGGAAGAGGTAGGTGTGACGCTCTCTGTCTTTGGGAAGGGCATCTTCCACGGCCTCCAGCAGTTTGTTTATCCCGTTGCCGCGCAGGGCGGAGATGTAAACGGTGTTGCCTATTGTGGGGACATCGTTTAAGTCGTAGATGAGGTCGCATTTGTTCATGACGTTGACGATGGGTTTGTCGCCGGCGCCGAGTTCGGCGAGTAGGTCGCGCGTCACCTTGAGGTGCTCGGCAGAGCACGGGTCTGACGCGTCGCATACATTCAAAATAACATCGGCGGAGGCGGTCTCTTCAAGTGTGGACTTGAAGGCTTCAACGAGGTTGTGCGGAAGCCTGCGGACAAGACCGACTGTGTCAATCAGCATTACCTCTCTGCCTGAGGGGAGAGTAAGTGCCTGACTCTTCGGGTCAAGTGTGGCGAAGAGTTTGTTCTCCGCGAGTACGCCTGCCTGTGTCAGGTAATTCATCAGTGTGGATTTGCCGGCATTTGTGTATCCGACGATTACGACGGTCTGCACGCCGTCTTTCTTTCTTCTTGAGCGCTGGAAGTTTCGGCGCTTTTCTACATCTTTGAGGTCGCGCTTTATGGCATCTATACGGCGATGTATGTGACGGCGGTCGGATTCAAGTTTTGTTTCGCCGGGGCCGCGCGTGCCTATGCCGCCGCCGAGTCTTGAGAGCTCGGCGCCCTGACCGCCAAGGCGCGGCAGCATATACTGAAGTTGGGCGAGCTCCACTTGGAGCTTGCCCTCTTTGGACTTCGCATGCTGGGCAAAGATATCAAGTATAAGAGTAGTTCTGTCAATCACTTTGAAGTCTGTATATTTTTCAATGTTGCGCTGCTGGGAGGGGGAGAGCTCGTCGTCAAAGATGAGGACATCTATGTCCTGATACTGATACAGATCTTTGATTTCGTCGAGCTTGCCCGGGCCTAAAAACAACGCTGCGTCAGGCGCGGGCCTGGCCTGAATTACTTTAGCCACGACTTCTGCGCCTGCCGTGTGGGCGAGTTCCTCAAGTTCGTCTATCGACACCTCGGCGTCAAACTCGCCGGTGTCGACAGAGCAGAGAATCGCCCGTTCGGGTCTTAAGTTTTGTTCGTTTTCGTACATATCTGTTCCTTAAAGCGGAAGTACTATTCCTATTACTGCCGCCGCGATGATATAGAAGATGGGATGTATGTTTTTGAGTTTCGGAAGTTGCAGAAGGATAAACAGGATTACGAAGAGAAGGAGGCAGTGCCAGTTGAAACCTGTCGCGGGGAAGACCGCGCTCATAAATACTGTGTAGCAGGCTGCCAATATGAGGCCGAGACCTGCGGGTCTGAGCGCCGAGAAAGTTTTCTGCACTTTATCGTTCTCTCTGTACTTCTGCCAGAAGTTATAGATTATCAGTATGCAGAGGAACGAGGGAAGTACAAGTGACAAAGTCGCAAGTACGCCTCCGAAAATGCCGAGAGTGTTTACGCCGGCATAGGTGGCTACATTGACACCAATTGGTCCCGGTGTGGATTCCGCAACAGCGACCATGGTTGTGAGGTCATCAACCGTGAACCAGTCGGGATGAACTTCGGCAATATGTTTGAGGAAGGGAAGGGTGGCGAGACCGTCGCCTACCGCGAAGAGACCGGTTTTGAAGAAGTTTACGCACATGAGGAGGATCTTAGTCATTTTGCTTTACCTCCTTCGGTCTGGCGTCAAAGAGGAAGAGGCCCAGAAGTCCCGCGACGATGATAACCATAACCGGGGATGAGCCGAGGAAAGTGACTGTGATGAAAGCGCCTATGAGAATACCAATCTGTATAGGGCTCTTAACTGCCTTTATGACAAGTCTGTATGTTGAGGTGAGAATCAAAGCCGCGACAGCGCAGCGGACACCTACGAGAGCCTTGATGACATAGGGGTTCTCGTAGTAGTTTTTGAAGAGTGTGGCGATAAGGGTGATGATTATAAGGCTCGGGGTGATGACACCGAGTGTGGCAAAAGCGGCGCCTATGACGCCTTTTTCTTTTCTTCCGATAAATGTGGCAGTGTTTACCGCTATGACACCGGGGGTGCACTGGCTCATTGTGTAGATGTCCAGCATCTCCTCTTTTGTCACCCAGTGGTTTTTGTCCACGGCCTCTTTTTCCATAAGGGGCAGCATCGCGTAGCCGCCGCCTATGGTGAACAGGCCAATGCGGAAGAAGGCGAAGAAGAGTTTGAAGAGATCTTTCATAAGTTACCTTCCGAGCAGATAGTCTATTGATACATCGAGCGTGTTCGCTATGGCCAGAAGCTCATAGTCGTTTATGCCGCGATGCTGCCCCTCGATTTTTGAGAGGCCGGAGCTTGTGATGTCGACGCCCTGAAGGGCGAGAGACTCTATCATCTCCACCTGCTTTATGCCTTTCTCTTTTCTTATCGCTTCAATTCTCGCTCCGGAGATGTTTTTATTGCCCCGAAGCTGCTCTCTGATTCTCAAATCCGTGCACCTCTTTATTTCTGATTTGTAAAAATAATTATATTCCAAATTGGAAAATAAATCAACGTTTCTTGAATATATATTATATAAGTGATAAAATTAGTTATCTTAAATCGCCAAGGAGGTTTGGCTATGAAAGAGTATTACGACAGCAAACTGAATCTTACATTGCTTACGGACTTCTATGAACTCACTATGGCAAACGGTTACTTTGAGCACGGTCTCGGTGAGAAGATAGGATACTTCGACATGTTCTATCGCACCATTCCTGATCACGGCGGCTTCGTCATTATGTGCGGAGTTGAGCAGGTAATCGACTATATGAAGAAACTCAAGTTCACGGATGACGACATCGAGTATCTCCGTACGCGTAATTTCGACGAGAAGTTTTTGGATTATCTTAAAAACTTTGAGTTCAAGTGCGATGTATGGGCAATCCCCGAAGGCACACCCGTATTCCCGGGCGAACCCATAGTAAAAGTTCGCGGACCGATGATTCAGGCACAGTTTCTGGAGACAATGATTCTCCTCATAATAAATCACCAGAGCTTGATCGCCACAAAGGCCAACAGAGTCGTACGCGCGGCCGAGGGCCGTGGCGTTATGGAATTCGGCTCTCGTCGTGCGCAGTCCTCGCAGGCCGCCATCTTCGGCGCCCGCGCCGCATACATCGGCGGCTGCATCGGCACGGCCTGCACTATCGACGGCCGAGACTACGGTATCCCGGCCCTCGGCACAATGGCCCACAGCTGGGTACAGCTCTTTGACTCAGAGTATGACGCATTCAAGGCATATGCCGAGACATACCCGGATAACTGCACCCTCCTTGTTGATACATACAATGTAATCAAATCCGGTATCCCGAATGCCATCAAAGTCTTTAACGAGGTCGTAGTACCAAAGGGATACAGACCCAAGGGTATCCGTATAGACAGCGGTGATATTACCTACCTCTCAAAGAAAGCCCGTCAGATGCTTGATGAAGCAGGATTCCCTGACTGCGGCATCTGCGCATCCAACTCGCTTGATGAATACATCATCCGCGACATGCTTCTCCAGGGCGCCAAGGTCGATTCCTTCGGCGTAGGTGAGAGGCTCATCACCAGTTCTTCGCACCCCGTCCTTGACGGCGTATACAAGCTCGTCGCGGTAGAGGAAGACGGCAAAGTCGTACCGAAGATCAAAATCTCCGAAAACGTTGCCAAGATCACCACTCCCTGCAACAAGGAAGTATACCGCTTCTATGATAAAGAGACCGGCAAGGCAGAAGCTGATGTTCTGACAATAGTCGGTGAAACTATAGACGAATCAAAGCCGTACCTTCTCTTTGATCCTAACTACACCTGGAAACAGAAGGAAATCACAAACTATGAGGCAAAGCCTCTTCTTGTACAGATTTTCAAAGAGGGCAAGTGCATAGTCGAAGAACGCAGCGCTAAGGAAATTCAGGAATACTGCAAGGCGCAGCTTGACACCCTCTGGGATGAGTGTCTCCGTTTCGAGCATCCTCACCAGTATTGGGTAGACTACTCACAGGCTCTCTACACCGAGAAGTACAGACTTCTTAAAGAGTACAGCTCCAAAGTATGAGAAAGTATGACACCATAATCTGGGACCTCGACGGCACACTCCTGAATACTCTTGAGGACTTGAAAAACGCAGTCAATTACTCTTGCGAGAAGCTGGGCTATGAGACACACAGTCTCGAGGAGATAAGGACCTTTGTCGGCAACGGCGTTAAGCGTCTCATGGAACTTTCCATACCAAACGGCAAAAACAATCCGAACTATGATCTCTCATACGACTATTTCAACGAGTTCTACATTGACCACAGTCTCGACAACACCAAGCCATACGACGGTGTGGTGGAACTGATAAACGAACTCAAGGCCAAAGGTGTAAAGCAGGCCATAGTCTCCAACAAAATTGACTACGCCGTAAAAACCTTAAACGACAACTTCTTCCAAGTTGACATAGCCCTCGGCGTAACCGACGACCTCCCCAGAAAGCCCGCACCGGATATGGTCCGGAAGGCAATGGAACTCCTCAAAGCAGACAAAGAAACAACAGTCTACATAGGTGACTCCGAAGTCGATCTTCTCACCGCCAAGAACTCAGACCTCGACTGCATCTCCGTCCTCTGGGGCTTCCGCAAGAAGAATGAAATCGAACCCCTGCACCCCATGTGCATGGTCGACACCCCGGATGAAATCTTAAATTATGTCAAATAACAAAAATTGACAGAATCCTGAAAATCAGTATAATGAAATTACCAAAAAGGCTTAGCGCTTATATGCTATTCCAATCGAAAGCCCCGGAGGGTCGACTCCGGGGCTTCCTTTTTTTATTTCCAGTTATTCAAAGCGGAATGAGGTGATTATTTTTGCCGAGAGATTAATCATGTCGTCCCGGGATTCCTTCATACCACCGGCAATCCAGTCGTATGTCACTTGGTAAACTGTGCCCACAAAGCATGAAATCTGGTACGGTTCATGAAAGCCGAAGGCCTCAACAAACGGTTTAAAGACGCCGAAAAACACTTCGTGTGTGGTTTCAAGGAGATAGTGGAGGAGGTTGCGTTTGTATAAAGTCTGAAAGAACTTTTTGTTTGCGATAAGATAATCAAAATAACCTGCGGTTACATCGTATGCAGAGTATTTGTCAGGGGTAATATCCGTTGTCCAGCCCATTGGGCGTTCGTGCAGGAATTCAACGATGATATCGGATATCTGATTGTAATTTCTGTAAAAAGTTGTACGGGAAACTCCTGCTTTTTCAGTTAATTCCGTTATACCGATTTGATACAAATCTTTTTCTTCCAGGAGATCAACCAACGCGTCAAACAGACAACTTTTAGAGAAGGAAAGCTGGGCTTGAGTGTAAGCATTCCGTCCCATGTTTGTACCTCCGATTTAATTGTATGATAATTATAACTTGCATGTTACAAATGTGTCAAGTTCGTACCAAATTACATTTTTGGTTGTAACAAAAGCGGTGGTTTTGTACTGTTTACTTTTCGCTGCCTTGTTGCCTTTTTTACAATGATTTATCCTTATTTTGTCAACAAAATAAAGAGGAGGAAAATGTTTATGGCAGTGAATTTGAAATCGGTTCTGGATTCCGGCAAATACTTCCGTGTCAATCGTAATTATGTTGCACATATCAATTCAACAAATTGCGTAAACTGCGGAACCTGCCGCGAGATTTGTCCTGTCGGAGCAATTGAGGAAAAGCAGCGTGAAATCTGTCGCATATGCCCCGACTGTACGGATCGCCCCGCCATGACCGTAGATCAGATGAAGGAGTTTACAACAAAGCAGGCATGCACAACGGGATGCCCTCTGGGCATCAGCCCTCAGGGTTACATAGGTCTCGTACGCGCAGACAAACCGGAAAAGGCGCTTGAGGTCATCTGGAAGAAGAATCCGCTACCGTCAGTTTGCGGACGTATTTGTCATCATCCCTGTGAGCAGGTTTGTAAACGCGGAGTGTTGGTTGATGAGCCAATTTCCATTCGCGCAACAAAGAGATTCTTATCGGACAATGTAGAACTCAGAGTTGAAAAGTATCCAAAGATATATGAGGAGAAGATTGCCGTTATCGGCGCAGGCCCCGCAGGCCTCACGGCAGCTCACTATCTGCTTCTTAAGGGGTACAATGTAACCGTATTTGAAGAAAGCGACACACCGGGTGGTATGATGTACCGTGCGATACCCGAGTTCCGTCTTTCTCGCGACGCAATGCTTCGTGATATCCGTCGTCTTGAGGATCTCGGTATGGAGATTCGTTATGGTGTATCTGTAGATACGGCGATGGCAGATCAGCTCGTCAAAGAGTATGATGCGGTTGTTGTTGCAGTAGGAAGAAAGTCGGGAAGAAAGCTCAGCTGCGAAGGCGCTGATAAAGGCAATATTGTAACTGCCCTTGACTATCTTGACGGGATAAACTATAAGAACAAGAAAAAATCTGCTCTTGAATATGTAGTTGTCATAGGCGGCGGTGATGTTGC